>NZ_LZLU01000064.1:0-23945 GCF_001673415.1 Mycobacterium sp. 1165196.3
CGCGGTGCGCCGGCACTGCGGCGACGGCGTGGTGGTCGCGGTGTCCACCCGCGTGCCCGACGGTCGGGTCGGGGCCAGCTACGGCCCCGGCCATGACATGGCCGCCGCCGGGGCGGTGCTGGTGCCGCGGCTGCGGCCGCCCCAGGCGCGGGTGCTGCTGATCGCCGCGCTGGCCGCGCAGCTACCCGCGGCCGACGTCATCGCCCGGTGGGGCTGACACCGCTCGGAGTTCGGCGGCCTGCAGGCCCCCGACGTAATCGGGCCAATCCAGGGAATCGACCGGGTTCGCGCGCACCAGGTCCCCGTCGTCGGCGGGGAACGTGCGGGCCGGGCCGGGTCCGGAGGTGCGGGTTTCGAACCGCGCGGTGACCACGCCGTGGCCGGCGCCCTGCACCCAGCCGTGCCCGAGGTCGCGGTGTGCCACGTCGTCTCCGACCCGCCACCCCGCATCGTCTGCTGTCTGGGGCCCGGGCCCATACATGGCCTCGGTCGCGGTTTCCACCGACGCCGAATCCTGTTGCGGTTCAGGCACTTCCAAGTCCGGGAACAGCGATTCCTGCCGCACGTCGCTCAGCCCCGAAAAGCCCACGCCGAGCAGGCGAATGGGCCCGATCTCGCGCGGATCCAGCAGCAGCCGGCGGGCCAGACCGAGCAGCGCCGCGACCTCGGTGGTGGCGTAAGGCAGCGTCGCCGACCGTGTCAAGGTGCTCATGTCGGACTTCTTCAGCTTGACCGTTACGGTGCGCGCGCCGCGACCGTCGCGCAGCAGGCGCTGATGGGCGTGCTCGGCGATCGGCTCGATGGCCTCGCGCAACTGCTCCAGGCTGGTCAGGTCGACGGCGAAGGTCGATTCGGAGCTGATCTGCTTGGCCTCGGCGCGCTCGGCGACCGGGCGGTCGTCGATGCCGCGGGCCAGCCGGTGCAGCGCCGGCCCGATCGTGGCGCCCAGGATGTTGGCCGCCTCGGCCTCGGTCAGCGCGGCCAGCTCGCCGATGGTCTCGATGCCGAGGCGATGCAACCGCTCCTCGGCGACCGGCCCGATCCCCCACAGCCGGCGCACCGGCAGCCCGCCCAGCAGCAGGCGTTCCTCGGCGCGGCGCACCACCCGGACCCCGTCGGGCTTGGCCAGTCCGGAGGCGATCTTGGCGATCTGCTTGCCCGACCCGGCGCCCACCGAGGCGATCAGCCCGGTGTGGTCGCGGACCCGTCGGCGCAGGTCCTCGCAGAACGCCTCGACGTCTTCGGCGGACGCCCCGGCGAGCTGGGCGGGTTCACCGAACCCCTCGTCGAAGGACAACTGCTCGACCACGGGCACCACGGCGCGGATGGTGTCGAACACCCGGCGGCTGGCCAGCCCGTAGACCACGCCGCGCGGCGGCAGCACCACCGCGCTTACGCCGACCAGCCGGCGGGCCTGGTGCATGGGCATGGCCGAGCGCGCCCCGAACACGCGCGCCTCGTAGCTGGCCCCGGCCACCACGCCGCGCCCGCCCAGTCCGCCGACCAGCACGGGGCGCCCACGCAGCGTCGGGCGGGTGAGTTGCTCGACGGAGGCGAAGAACGCATCCATGTCCAGGTGCAGCACCCACCGCGACTCCACCCGATCGATGCTATTGCCCCCACGACGGGCCAGGTGAACTACCGTTTTGTCATGGCCACCGAGTCCGGCGCTGCGGCTGTTCCGCACGGGGACGCGTCGCCCTCGACGCGATGGGCGCGGCTGCGCCACCAATGGAACGAGCGCCTGCAACCCGGGGAGCAGGCCACCGTGCTGGCCTGGGCCTCGTTCACCCTCACCTTCGCCGGCCTGCGCGGCCTCACCCACTGGATCCGGGCCGGGCATGGCCCCTCCGGTGGCGGAGTGTCGTTGGGCGGCAAGCACTTCCACCACTACAACATCGGCATCGGCATGCTGGCCACGGTGGCCGGCATCGGGCTGCGCGGCAGCGACAAGCAACGCCAGCACCCCGCGGCGGCGGTGGCCTACGGCGCGGCCAACGCGATGATCGTCGACGAACTGGCGCTGCTGTTGGATCTCAAGGACGTCTATTGGGCTTCGGATGGTCGCAAGAGCGTCGACGTGGCGGTCGGCGTGATCGCTACCGGGGCGACGGTCGCCGTTGGCATGCCGTTCTGGCCGCACGCCCACCGGGCGCTGCGATCGAGGAACTGACCGCTTCCGGTGCGCTCGCGGCCGACCGCGGCGGGCTCAGGCCTTGGCGATGCGCACCCGCACGCCGTCGCCGATCTCGGCGCCGTCGGCCGGGTCGCCGAATTCGAAGCTGGTGGCCAGGATCTCACCCGCGATGAGGTCGCGGTGGGTTCGCGCCCAGTCGGCCCGCTCGTCCGGTACCGCCATGACCACCGAAATCCGGTCGGACACATCCAAACCCGTCGATTTGCGCAGCTCCTGCAATTCGCGGATCCGGTCCTTGGCCCAGCCTTCGGCCTCGAGCTCGGAGGTCACCGTGCCGTCCAGGACCACCAGGCCCGCGCCGTCGGGCAGGGCCGCGGTGAATTCCGGGTCGGCGGCGACCAGTCGTGAGCTGTATTCCTCGGGTTGCAGCACCGCGGGACCCGCGGTCAGGGTGCCGTCGGGATTGACGACGCCCTCCCCCGCCTTGACCGCCTTGATGGCGGCTTGCACGTCCTTGCCCAGCCGGGGCCCGGCCACCCGCGCGTTGACGGTGAGCTCGAAGCGGCCGTAGGTGTCGATCGCGTCGGTCAGCTCGACGCTCTTGACGTTGAGTTCGTCGGCGATGAGGTCGACGAACGGCTCCAGCCGCTGCGGATCCGCCACGGCCACGGTGAGTTTCGGCAACGGCAACCGCACCCGCAGTTTCTTGGCCTTGCGCAGCGAGGACGCGGCCGAACAGACGTCGCGGACCTGATCCATCGCGGCGACCAGGTCGCGGTCGGCGGGCACGTCGCCGGCCTGCGGCCAATCGGTCAGGTGCACCGACCGCTGCGCCGTCAGGCCGCGCCAGACGATCTCGGTCACCGAGGGCAGCAACGGCGCGGCCAGCCGCGCGGTCACCTCCAGCACGGTGTGCAGGGTGTCGATGGCGTCGGCGTCCTCTTCCCAGAACCGCGAACGCGACCGCCGCACATACCAGTTCGTCAGCGCCTCGGTGAACTGGCGCAGCTGCTCGCAGGCCCGCGAGATGTCACAGGTGTCCATCTCATGCGTCAGATCGTCGCGCAGCTCGGCGAGCTTGGCCAGGATGTAGCGGTCCAGCACCTGCGTCGAATCGGTGCGCCAGGTACCGACTTTGGGCGCGTAGAGGGCCAGGAAGCTGTAGGCGTTCCAGAACGGCAGCAGCACCTGGCGCACGCCCTCGCGGATACCCTGTTCCGTCACGATCAGGTTGCCACCGCGCAGGATCGGCGAGGCCATCAGGAACCAGCGCATGGCGTCGGAGCCGTCGCGGTCGAACACCTCGGACACGTCCGGGTAGTTGCGCAGCGACTTGCTCATCTTCTGGCCGTCGGAGCCCAGCACGATGCCATGTGCCACACAGGTTTTGAAGGCCGGCCGATCGAAGAGCGCGGTGGCCAGCACGTGCAGGGTGTAGAACCAGCCGCGGGTCTGCCCGATGTATTCGACGATGAAGTCGCCCGGGTAATGACCGTCGAACCAGTCGCGATTCTCGAACGGGTAGTGCACCTGGGCATAGGGCATCGAACCCGAGTCGAACCACACGTCGAGCACGTCGGGGATGCGCCGCATCGTGCTGGCCCCGGTCGGGTCGTCGGGGTTGGGCCGGGTCAGCTCGTCGATGAACGGCCGGTGCAGATTGGTGGGGCGCACCCCGAAGTCGCGTTCGAGTTCGTCGAGGCTGCCGTAGACGTCGATCCTCGGGTAGGCGGGGTCGTCGGACTTCCACACCGGAATCGGGGTGCCCCAGTAGCGGTTTCGCGAGATCGACCAGTCACGGGCGCCCTGCAGCCACTTGCCGAACTGGCCGTCCTTGACGTGCTCGGGATACCAGGTGATCTGTTGGTTGAGCTCGACCATGCGGTCCCGAAATTCGGTGACCGCGACGAACCATGACGACACCGCCCGGTAGATCAGCGGATTGCGGCATCGCCAGCAGTGCGGGTAGGGGTGCTCGTAGGTTTCGTGGCGCAGCAGCACCGCCCCGTTGGCCGCGGCCGGGCCGCTGCCGTTCTTCAGGTCGCGGATGATGTGCGGGTTGGCGTCAAAGACGTGCTGCCCCTGGTAATCCGGGACTGTGGCGTCGAACCGCCCCCTGGAGTCGACCGGCGTGACCGGGACGATGCCGACCTTGTCGGTGGTGACCATGTCGTCCTCGCCGTAGGCCGGCGCCATGTGCACGATGCCGGTGCCGTCCTCGGTGGTGACGAACTCGCCGGGCAGCACCTGAAATGCCTTGGCCGTGTCCATGAAATACGGGAACGGCGGCAGGTACCGCGTGCCGAGCAGGTCGGCGCCGACATAAGTGGCCAGGATCTCGGGTTCGTCCCCCAGCTCGCGGGCGTAGGCGGCCAGCCGCGGCTCCGCGAGCACGAAACGCTTGCCCTGCGACCGGACTTCGACGTAGGTCACCTCGGGATTGACCGCGACGGCGAGGTTGGACGGCAGGGTCCACGGTGTCGTCGTCCAGATCAACAGATGTGCCCCGTCCAGCGGGCCACCGACCACCGTGAATCCCACCGTCAGGGCGGGATCCTGGCGGCTCTGGTACACGTCGTCGTCCATCCGCAATTCGTGGTTGGACAGCGGGGTTTCGTCGCGCCAGCAATACGGCAACACCCGGTAGCCCTCGTAGGCCAGGCCCTTGTCCCAGAGTTGTTTGAACGCCCAGATCACCGACTCCATGTAGGGCAGATCCAGCGTCTTGTAGTCGTTGTCGAAGTCGACCCAGCGCGCCTGGCGGGTGACGTAGGCCTGCCACTCGTCGGTGTAGCGCAGCACCGAGGCGCGGCAGGCGTCGTTGAACGCCGCGATGCCCATGTCGTCGATCTGCGATTTGTCGGTGATCCCGAGCTGGCGCTCGACCTCGAGTTCGGCGGGCAGCCCGTGGGTGTCCCAGCCGAAGCGGCGCTCCACCTTGTAGCCGCGCATGGTGCGGTACCGCGGGACGATGTCCTTGACGTAGCCGGTGAGCAGGTGACCGTAGTGCGGCAGCCCGTTGGCGAACGGCGGCCCGTCGTAGAACACGTATTCCGGTGCGCCGTCGCGGCGGGCGATGCTGGCCCGGAAGGTGTTGTCGCGGGCCCAGTAGTCGAGCACCTCGAGCTCGAGCGCCGGGAAGTCCGGCGCTCCTGGCTTCGGGTAGGCCTGAACCTCAGCGTTGTCGGTCACGATGCGCGTTGTCTCCTGTGCCACGGTGCAAACCGGGGACGACGACGCGCTGGCTGCGCGAGCGCCGCGGTACCACCCCGCTTGCCGCGCTTTCGCGTGGCCACTCGATGACGGCTGTGACGGGCCTACCCGTTCGGTTCTACTGGGCCACGACGGCTGTTCTTCCGAAGGCTCCCCGGTGATGGCCGGATCGATGCCAGTAAGACGATTCTACGAAGACCCGCAAATCCGGGTGCACTCCAAGGGGTCGCCAAGGCGCAGAACTACGTCTGCGACCAGGCGACCCCTTGGAGCCCGAGTTGCTCGACGTCCATCGGAGTTCGGCTTCAGGCCCGGACTTCGAGGACGCCGACGCGCCACAGCGCGGCGTACACGTGACGCAGCGGCACGCTCAGCAGCCGAGCGGCGCCGTCCACCAGCGGGTCGCTACCGGCGCCGAACGGCGGGGTGTCGGCGCGGCGGCGGCCCTTGGCCACGGGCGCCTGCGCGATGGCCGGAACGGTGTCGGTGTCGCGCACCACGGTCAGCGTGCGCGCGGGCGCTACGGTCACCACTTGGTCGTAGAGAACTGCGGTCATCATCGCCTCCTAGAGGGGAGATCCAACGGGGATTGATTGGACTGACGTGTCCCGCCCCGCGTCGGTTCCGATCTCGAGAACGCTTGGCCGATAACCACTTAGCGTTGCGACGACTCAGCCGAGCAGGTCGCGCCGGAGACCGGATGGGGACGAAACACAGTTCGGACTTCGATCCGGACTATCGCTAGAACGCATCTGTCCCTCACCTCCTCGCGGTCACGACGCACGCGCGGTTCGCGTGCGATCTATGCGCAGCAAAGGAGCAGAACCCGACGACCGCCGGAGATCCGCACCCCTCTCGTCAGAGCTTCGGCACCACACGACGTGTCCTGGCCTGGACAAACAATCCGAGCCGGAAGCCACCTGGGCTCAACCCTTAAGCCGGGAGGAGCTGTCCTGACCCGGGGCGTCTTTCGACGTTCGGGGTCAGTGGCCTGTATTCGTGTAGACGCCTCACCTAACGAGGTGCATACCCGACCGATAATGCACGACGGGTATGACGCGGTCAAATCCCTGGATGGCGAGTCGGGGATTCTGTGCGGATTCCTGCGGCGAGCACCCAGCATCCGGTCAGGTTTGCGACCCTGACCTGGACAAACGACTCGGGATCACTTGTCGACCAGGCCCTCGAGCCGGCCGATCGTGTCGATGAATTCCTCGACCATGTCGAGCACCACCGAGCGCGTCGGGCGGACCCGGTCGAGCGAGCCGACCACCTGCCCGACGAAGTAGGTGGCGAGCTCACGCGCCTTGGCGCCCGCCTGCGCGGCGGCGGCGTTGATGCGCACCTGCGGCTCGGTGACCAGGGCGGTCTGCAGCGGCATGCCCAGCGGGTCGGGGTTTTCCGGCCGCTCCCACTCGTCGGTCCAGGCGGTGCGCAGCATCCGCGCCGGCTTGCCCGTCATCGAGCGCGACCGGACGGTGTCCGACGAGCTGGCGGCCAGGAACTTCTCCTTGACCACGGGCACGGTCTCGGCCTCTTCGGTGGTCAGCCACACCGAGCCGCACCACACGCCCTCCGCGCCCAGGGCCAGCGCCGCCGCGATCTGGCGACCGCGGGCGATCCCTCCGGCGGCCAGGACGGGCACCGGCGCCACGGCGTCGACGACCTCGGGCACCAGGACCATGGTCGCCACCTCACCGGTATGACCGCCGGCCTCGGTGCCTTGCGCGACGATCAGGTCGACGCCCGCGTCGGCGTGCCGCTGCGCGTGCCGGGTGGTGCCGGCCAGCGCGGCCACCAGCACGTCGCGGTCGTGCGCGCGCTGGACGAGGTCCGCTGGGGGCGGCCCGAGCGCGCTGGCGATCAGCCGGATGTTGTTGGAGAAGGCGACGTCGAGCAGCGGCTCGTAGGTCTTCGGCGAGATGTTCAGGCCGCCGAGGGAGCGGCGCGGCTCCGCGGCGGGCGCGGTGACCCCGTAGCGGGCCAGCAGGTCGTCGACGAAGGCGCGGTGCTCGTCGGGCAACAGGGTGCGAGCCTGGCTGGTGTCGATGCCGCCCTGCTCGGCGCCGACGTATTTGGGCGGTAACAACAGGTCGACCCCGTAGGGCTTGCCCCCGGTCCGCTCCTCGATCCAGGCCAGCTCGCTCTGTAGCCGCTGCGGGCTGTGCGCGGTGGCGCCCAGGATCCCGAAGCCCCCGGCGTTGGTCACCGCGGCCACCACGTCACGGCAGTGGCTGAAGGCGCAGATCGGGAATTCGACTCCGAGCATCTCGGCGACCCTGGTTCTCATCGCCCGACGCTAAAAGCTATCGATTGCGAAGTCAATCGGCCACGGGGAGTGGGCAACTCAGGTGCGCGATCGCCCCTAAGCCCGGGGCGACCGGCCGTCCGGCGGCCAGCTCGCCACGCCCTCCTCCAGCGGCACCTCCAGGCTCTGCAGGATCGAGGCGACCATCCGCCAGGCCCCGATGACCGTGACCAGTTCGACGAGAACCGTTGTGTCACCGCAGAATTCGCGCTCACATGCCGCCCAGTTCGCGGCGCTCACCGCGCCGTCGCGCACCACGTCGTCGGTGGCGGCGAGCACGGCCCGCTCGACGACCCCGAACCCGGCGTGGTTCTGCCAATCCCGCACGCCCAGCAGATCATCGGCCGGCACGCCGAGCCGCGATGCGACGCGCCAGTGCTGAGTCCACTCGTAATCGCAGCCGGTGAGCCAGCCGATCCGCATGATCACCAACTCGCGCAACCGCGAATCGAGGGCGCCGTGCCAGAGCATGGTGGCGAGCAGGTCGTTGATGCCGCGCGCCAGCGGCGGATGGTTGAGCAGCACCTGAAAGATGCTGAGTTCGGCCATGTAGTTGGGGACGGCCGCCTCGTCGGCCGCGGCCTTGGCTTCGTCGAGTGGCAGTTGAGGCAGGCGCGCTGTTGTCATCGGATGAGCACTCCTCCGTGCGGGCGGGACCGTCGGGTTCTCCCGTCATGGTAGCCAGCCGACGCCGCGGCGACGACGGGTTTGATCGCGGCAGCGAAAACCCCTATCAGCCAAAGGATTTCAGAGCAGACCGAGCAGCTTCAGGTCGGTCACGTATTTGACGATCACCGACGGGCTGATCTGCGGAATGTCGTTATCGGGACCGATCTTGGCTTCCTGCACCGCGGCGCGGAAACGCTCCGTCGGCCCCAGGCACCCGCGGGCGGGATCCGCCGGCGGCACGTGCAAGGCGTTGCGCAGCTGCAACAGTTGCAGCACCGACTGGTGGCGCTGCCGCTCGGGCAGGGCGTGCAGGGCGGTCTCCATCCGCTGCAGCCATTCGGTGAAGTCGTCGACCCGCTCGATCGGGTAGCCGGCCTCGATGAGCCAGTCGACGTACTCGTCGAGGCCGATGCCGTCGTCGTGCGGATTCATCACGTGGTAGGTCTCGAACCCGTCCATCACCTGGGCGCCCAGCGTGGCGATCGCCTCGGCGACGAACTCGACCGGCAGCGCGTCGAAGTGCGCGCGTTGCCGGTTGCCGTCGGCGTCGAGCGCATAGAACGAGCGCGGCGCGACGCCACTGGCCACCACGCTGTGCACCATCCGGGTGAACATGTCCGACAGGTTCAGCTGGCCCCGATAGGTGGTGGCGGCCAGGATCATGTCGCAGCGGAACACCGAAACCGGCAGCCCGCACAGGTCGTTGGCCTCGCGCAGCAGCACCTCGCCCGCCCACTTGCTGTTGCCGTAGCCGTTGCCGTAACTGCCGTCGACGGTGCGAATCGGGCCAGCCGTCCGGACGTCGGCGTCCTCGGTGAACGCCGCCGGCTCGATTTGGTCACCGACGTTGGCCGTCGACACGTAGGTGTACGGCTTGAGTTTGGTGGTGACCGCCAGCCGGATCAGCTCGGCGGTGCCCGCGACGTTGGGGGTGAACAGCTCGCTGTAGGGCAGCACGCCGTTGACGACGGCCGCGCAGTCCACGATCAGATCGACGGTGTCGGCCAGCCGCTGCCAGGTCGGTTCGTCCACGCCGAGGTTCGCGCGACCCTTGTCACCGGCGATCACCTCGAGATGGTCGTCGGCGAGTTCGTGGAAATACCGCAGCAGCGCCGGATCGCCGCTGTCGAAGGTCTTTTCGAGCCGGCGGCGCGCGTCCTCGTCGGAGGCGGCCCGCACCAGGCAGATCAGCTTTCCGTCCGCCAGTTCCAGCCGTTCCAGCCACTGCAGCACCAGGTAGCGACCGAGGAAGCCGGTGGCCCCGGTCAGCAGGACCGTGCGCAGGTCGCCGCGCGGGGCCGGCAGCGCCGGCGCGGTCGACAGCGTCGGGGCGTCGATGAACTTGTCCAGCGTCAGGTCGCTGGCGTACACCTCGGTCGCGTCGCGGCCGTGCACGGACGCGAAGTCGGCGCGAAGACCCTCTGCCGCACCGTGTTCGGCGTTGAGCTGCTGGCTCAGGGCGCGCACCGACGGCGCCTCGAAGACGGCGCGCACCGGCAGGTGGACATCGAGGGCGTTGTAGATCGCGGCGACCAGGCGCATGGCCGACAGCGAATCCCCACCCAGGTCGAAGAACGATTCGGAGACCCCGACCCGCTCCAAGCCGAGCACCTGGGCGTACAGCCAGGCCAGGATCTCCTCCACGGCGGTGGCCGGGGCCAGGTAGTCCTCGGTGCCGTAGTCGGGCGCCGGCAGCGAGCGGATGTCGAGCTTGCCGCTCGGTGTCAACGGGAGTGCCGGCAACACCACCACCGCGGACGGCACCATGTAGGCGGGCAGGCGCTCGGCCAGCACCGTGCGGATCTCTGCCGGGTTGGCCGTGCCGGTGATGTACCCCACCAGCCGCTTGTCGCCCGGGCGGTCCTCGCGGGCGATCACCAGCGCCCGCTCCACGCCGGCCAGCCCGGCCAGCGCGGCCTGGATCTCGCCGAGTTCGATGCGGTAGCCGCGGATCTTGACCTGCTCGTCGGCGCGCCCGACATACCGGAGCTGCCCGTCCGCGCCCCACCAGGCCAGGTCCCCGGTGCGATACATGCGCGCCCCCGTCCCGCCGAACGGGCAGGCCACGAACCGCGACGCGGTCAGGCCGGCCCGGCCCAGGTAGCCGGTCGACACGCCGGCACCGGCCACATACAACTCGCCGGCCACACCCGCGGGCACCGGCCGCAGGCACCCGTCGAGCACGAACAACGCGGCGCCCGCCACCGGCGAACCGATCGGCGGCGCCTCGGGTCCCGGGGCGAGCGGGGCGCTGACGGCCGCGACGATCGTGATCTCGGTGGGGCCGTAGACGTTGACCATCACGCGTCCGGCCGCCCAGCGGTCCACCACTTCGACGGGGCAGGCTTCGCCCGCGACGGCCAGCACCGTCGACTCCAGCCCCTCCGTGCCGAGCATCCCCACCTCGGACGGCGTTTGGGTCAGCATGTCGACGCGTTCGGCGACGAGCAAGGCGTGCAGGTCTTTCGGCGAGCGCACCACCTCGTCGGGCACCACCAGCACCCGTCCGCCGTGCAGCAGCGCACCGAAGATCTCCCACACCGAGAAGTCGAAAGCCAGCGAGTGGCATTGGCTCCACACCTTCCCCGGCGCCGCGGGCAGGCCGGCGGCGCCCAGCGAGGCGAACAGCTGGGTGGCGTTGCCGTGGGTCACGGCCACCCCCTTGGGGACACCGGTGGTGCCCGAGGTGTAGATCGTGTAGGCGACGCCCTGCGGCGCCGGTGCTGGCAGCGGCGTCGCAGGCTGGCGGTGGACCTCCGGGTCGTCGATGTCGATGACGAGCGGGCCGAGATCTCCCGAGCGCGAACGATACTCGGCGGTGGTGAGCACGACCGTCGGTGCGGCATCGGTGAGCATGAAGTCGATCCGGGCCGCCGGCAGCGCCGGGTCGATCGGCAGGTACGCGGCGCCGGTCTTGAGCACGGCCAGGATCGCGGCGACGGCCCGGGCGGAGCGTTCGACGAGCAGCGCCACGCACTGGCCCGGTCCCGCGCCGTGGTGAACGAGCAAGTGCGCCAACCGGTTCGCGGACTCGTCGAGTTCACGGTAGGTCCACGAACACGATCCGTCGGTGATGGCCACCGCCTCGGGCGCGCGCGCGACATGCTCAGCGAACACCTCCGGGATCGACGCGGGTGGGTGCGCCTCGCGCGTCAGCGCCGTCCGGTTGCCGATCGCATCGAGGCGGGCGTGCTCGTCGGCGCCCAGCACGTCGATCGACGACAACCGCGCGGTGGGGTCGGCGGTGATGGCCGTCAGCACCCGATGCAGCCGGCACACCAGGGCTTCGATGGTGGCGGTGTCGAACACGTCGGTGCGGAACTCCACCGCGCCGCCGATCCCGGCGGGCCGGCCGTCCCGAGTCCAGCGTTCGGCCAGCGACCACGCGAGATCCATTCGCGCGGTGCGGGTCTCTACCGGGACCGGGGTGACCCGGACGTCGCCGAGGCTCAGTTCGGCGGCATCGGTGTTCTGCCAGGCCAGCATGACCTGCACCAGCGGATGATGCGCCAGGCTGCGGGTCGGGTTGAGCCGCTCCACGAGTACCTCGAAGGGCACATCCTGATGTTCGTAGGCGGCCAGGCTGCGCGCGCGCACGTGCGCCAAGACCTCGGCGACGGTGGGGTCACCGGCCAGGTCGACCCGCAGCACCAGGGTGTTGACGAAGAAGCCCACCACGTCGTCCAGGGCCGGATCGCGCCGCCCGGCGATCGGAAAACCCACCGCCACATCCGAACTCGCGCTGATCTTGGCCAGCAACACCGCCAGGGCGGCCTGCACCACCATGAAGCTCGTGGCGTTGTGCGCGTTGGCCACCGCCCGTACCCGCTGCTGCAACTCCGCCGGCCACTCCACCGCCACGCTGGCCCCGCCGAAGTCGGCCACCATCGGGTAGGGCCGATCGGTCGGCAGTTCCAGCCGCTCGGGCATTCCGGCCAGGGTGTGTTCCCAATACCGCAACTGCCCGGCGATCAGGCTGTGCGGGTCCTGCAATTCGCCGAATTGCGCGCGCTGCCACAGTGTGTAGTCGACATACTGCACCGGCAGCGGCGCCCAGCCCGGGGCCTGTCCGGCTACACGGCTGGCATAGGCCTCGCCCAGATCGCGCACCAGCGGCGTCAGCGACCACCCGTCGGCGGCGATGTGATGCAGCACGGCAACCAGCAGATACTCGTTGTCGTCCACCCGAAACAGCAGCGCCCGCAACGGGAGTTCGGTGGCCAACTCGAAGCGGTGGCCGACCACGGTGTCGATGGCCTTGCCCAGCCGGGCGGCCGACCACCCACGCGCATCGCTGATCTGCCATCCGAAGTCGGCCTCCCCCGCCTCGACCACCAGTTGCTGGGGTATGCCCTCGTGCGCCGGGAACAGGGTCCGCAGGCTTTCGTGGCGGGCCACGACGTCGGCTAGCGCGGCGCCGAACGCCGCGTCGTCGAGGCGCCCGTGCAGTTGCAGGGCGATGGCCATGTTGTGCACCGGCGAGGGCCCATGCAATTGGCCGATGAACCACAACCGCGACTGGGCGAACGACAACGGCACCACCGCCGGCCGCGCTGCGGCGACCAGGGGCAGGCGCCCGCCCCCATCGGCGCCCAGGCGGCCCGCCAGACGGCGAATGGTGGGCGCTTCGAACAGGGCCCGCACGCCGAGGTGGACGTCGAGACCGGCGTTGATTTCGGCCACCAGCCGCATGGCCGACAGCGAGTCGCCACCGAGGTCGAAAAAGGAGTCGTCGATCCCGACGCGGTCGACGCCTAGCACGTGGGCGTAGATGTCGGCGATGGTCTGCTCGACGGCGGTGGCCGGGGCGCTGTATTGATCACGGCCGTGATAGTCCGGTGCCGGCAGGGCGCGGACGTCGAGTTTGCCGTTGGGTGTCAACGGTATTGCGTCGACGGCGACCACCGCGGCGGGCACCATGTAGGCCGGTAACCGCTCGGCCAGCCGGGCGCGGGCCTCGGCCGGATCGGCGGTGCCGGTGAGATAGCCGACGAGTCGCTTCTCGCCCGGCCGGTCCTCACGGGCGATCACCGCCGCCTGCTTCACCCCGTCCAATTGGGCGAGGGCGCTGTGTATTTCACCGAGCTCGATCCGATGGCCACGGATCTTGACCTGATCGTCGGCGCGCCCGAGGTAGTGCAGCTGACCGTCCGGGCCCCAACGCATCACGTCCCCGGTGCGATACATGCGCGTCCCGGTGCCGCCGAAGGGGCAGGCCACGAACCGCGACGCCGTCAATCCGGCCCGGCCCAGATAACCGACGGCCACCCCGGACCCGGCCACGTACAGCTCGCCGGGCACACCGGCGGGCACCGCGCACAGCCACGGGTCCAGGACGAAAAACGCCAGGTGCGCCAACGGTTTTCCGATGGGACTGACGTGGCCGTCGATGTCCGCGTCGCAGATCTCCCGACAGGAGGCGTGCACCGTCGTCTCGGTGATGCCGTACATGTTGATCAGCCGCGGGCGGTGCGGGTGGTTGTGCAACCACTTGCCCAGCCGCTGGGGAAGCAGCGCTTCGCCGCCGAACACCACGGTGCGCGGGGTGAACTGATGCGTTGACCGCGACGCGTCGGCGCCCTGTAGCGCGAAGAAGGCCGACGGGGTCTGGCTCAGCGCGCTGACGTCTTCGTCAATCAGCAAGGCCCGCAAGTCTTCCGGTGAGCGCACGACGTCGTCGGGGACGATCAGCAGCCGTCCGCCCGACAGCAGCGCCCCGAAGATCTCCCACACCGAGAAGTCGAAGGCCAGCGAATGGCACTGGCTCCACACTCCGGTCGGCGACGTCAGCCGGCCGTTCATCGAGGCCAGCAGTGCGGTGACGTTGCCGTGGGTGACCGCGACGCCCTTCGGGGTCCCGGTGGTGCCGGAGGTGTAGATGAGGTAGGCGATGTCGGCGGGTTCGGGCGCGGTCAAGGCGCTGCCGGGCCGGGTGTGCACGGCGGCCCCGGCGACGTCGATGATTGCGACGCCGCATCCGTCGAGCCGCGACCGCAGGTTCGTCGTGGTGACGGCGGCGACGGGCGCGGCGTCGGTGAGCATGAATCCGATGCGCTGTTGCGGCATGGCGGGGTCGATCGGCAGGTACGCCGCGCCGGTCTTGAGCACCGCGAGGATGGCGACGACGGCGTGCGCCGAGCGCTCCATCAGGACCGCCACGCATTGCCCGGGTCCGCATCCTTCGTCAATGAGCCGGTGCGCCAACCGGTTCGCGGCCGCGTCGAGCTCGCGATAGCTCATCGACAGGCCGCCCCACGTCAGCGCCACCGCCAGCGGGTCGCGGGCCACCTGAGCGGCGAACAGCGCCGGAATCGAGGACGGCCCGCTGGCCTGCCGCGACAGCGCCGCGCGGTTACCGATGGCGTGGAGGCGCGCGTGCTCGTCGTCGTCGAGCAGATCGATCGACGACAGTCGCCGGGCGGGGTCGGCCGTCATCGCCGCCACCACCCGCCGCAAGCGCTCGATCAGCGTTTGCACGGTGGCGGTGTCGAACACGTCGGTGCGGAATTCCACCGCGCCGCCGATCCCGGCGGGCCGGCCGTCCCGAGTCCAGCGTTCGGCCAGCGACCACGCCACGTCGGTTCGGGCGGTGCGAGTGTCGACCGGCAGCGGGGTGACCCGCAGGTCACCGAGGCTCAGGTCGGTCGGCTCGTGGTTCTGCCAGGCCAGCATGACCTGCACCAGCGGATGATGCGCCAGGCTGCGGGTCGGGTTGAGCCGCTCGACCAGCGCCTCGAAGGGCACGTCCTGGTGCTCGTAGGCGGCCAGGCTGCGCCGGCGAACCTGGGCGAGTAGTTCGGCGATGGTCGGGTCACCGGCCAGGTCGACCCGCAGCACCAGGGTGTTGACGAAGAAGCCCACCACGTCGTCCAGGGCCGGATCGCGCCGCCCGGCGATCGGAAAGCCCACCGCCACATCCGAACTCGCGCTGATCTTGGCCAGCAACAGCGCCAGGGCGGCCTGCACCACCATGAAGCTCGTCGCATTGTGCGCATCGGCCACCGCCCGCACCCGCTGCTGCAACTCCGCCGGCCACTCCACCGCCACGCTGGCCCCGCGATAGTCGGCGACCGCCGGATAGGGCCGATCGGTGGGCAGCTCCAGCCGCTCGGGCAGCCCGGCCAGCGCCCGTTCCCAATACGCCAGTTGCTTCGCGATCGGGCTGTCCGGATCTTCCAGATCGCCGAATCGCGCGCGCTGCCATAGCGTGTAGTCGGCATACTGCGCCGGCAGCGGCGTCCAGTCCGGGGCCTGTCCGGCCGCACGGCTGGCGTAGGACAGCGCCAGATCGCGCACCAGCGGCGGCAGCGAACCCCCGTCCGCGGCGATGTGGTGCACCACGGCCACCAGGACGTGCTCCTCATCACCGAGGCGGAAAAGCTTGGCACACAAGGGTATTTCGGTTGTCAGGTCAAACGGGTGCCGCGCCGTGTGGCGGATGGCGTCCTCCAGGCGGGCGGGTGACCAGCCCGTGGCGTCGACATCTTGCCATGGGACGTCGGCCCGCTCGGGGGGCAACACCACCTGCTGCGGTATGCCCTCGACGGCGGTGAATACCGTGCGCAGGCTCTCGTGGCGTGCCACCACGTCTCGCAGTGCCACCGCGAGCGCGGTGGCGTCCAGGCGTCCGCTCAGCCGCAGCGCCGCGGCCATGTTGTACACCGGTGAGGGGCCGTGCAGCTGGTCGATGAACCACAACCGCGACTGGGCGAACGACAACGGCAGCACCGCCGGCCGTTGGTGCGCCATGAGTCCGTCGAGCCTGCCCCCGCCCGCGCCGACGCGTGCGGCCAACTCGCCAACGGTGGGCGCCTCGAACAACATCCGCACCCCGATGCCGGCGTCCAGCGTGGTGTTGATCGTGGCGATCGCCCGCATCGCCGACAGCGAGTCGCCGCCCAGATCGAAGAACGAATCGTCCACCCCGACCCGCTCGAGCCCCAGCACCCGGGCGTAAATGCCGGCCAGGATTTCCTCGACGGGGGTGGCCGGGGCCCGATACTCACCAGGGGTGTAGTCGGGTGCCGGGAGGGCGCGGGCGTCGATTTTGCCGTTGGGCGTCAACGGCATTGCCTCAATGGCCACCACCGCGGACGGGACCATGTAGGCGGGTAGCCGCGCGGCCAGCTGGGCGCGGATCTCGGCCGGGTCGGCGGTGCCGGTGTGGTAGGCGACGAGCCGCTTCTCGCCCGGCCGGTCCTCACGGGCGATCACCGCCGACTGCGTGACGCCGTCCAATTGCCCTAGGGCGCTGTGTACTTCACCGAGCTCGATGCGATGGCCACGGATCTTGACCTGCCCGTCGGCGCGCCCGGCGTAGCGCAGCCGACCGTCCGCGCCCCAACGGACCAGATCCCCGGTGCGATACATGCGCGTCCCGGTCCCGCCGAACGGGCAGGCTACGAACCGGGATGCGGTCAGACCGGCGCGGCGCGGATAGCCGACGGCCACCCCGGCGCCGGCCACGTACAGCTCGCCGACCACGCCGGCGGCCACCGGCCGCAGCCATGCGTCCAGCACGAACAGCGCGGCCCCGGCCACCGGCGAGCCGAGCGGTGGCGCTCCGGTGTCGACGGCGAGCGGCGCACTGAGCACCACATCCACCGTGGTTTCGGTGGGCCCGTAGGCGTTGATCATCACCCGGCCCGGGGCCCACTGGCCGGCCAATGCGGCCGGGCAGGGTTCGCCGCCGATGATCAGTGCGGTATGCAGACCTTGCGGTGACAGCGCCGCCAGCGCCGATGGGGTTTGGCTGAGCACGGTGACGCTTTCGGCGATCAGCATGGCGTGCAGTTCGTCCGGCGAGCGCGTCACCTGCTCGGGCACGATCACCAGGCGGCTGCCGCCGGCCAGGGCGCCCCAGATTTCCTGGATCGACACGTCGAAGCCGTAGGAATGGCACTGCGACCACACGCCGGCTCCGGGCAGCGCGGCGTGCAGCGATTCCAGGAGTTGGGCGACGTTGCGATGAGTGACGGCAACGCCTTTCGGGACGCCGGTGGTGCCCGAGGTGTAGATGATGTACGCGACGTTGTCGGATGCCGGCGCCGGCAACGCGGTGCCGGAGTGATCGTGGACGGCGGCGGCGTCGATGTCGATGACCGGCAGTCCGGACCCGGCCAGGCGCGAGCGCAGGCCCGTCGTGCTGAGCGCGACGGTCGGTGCGGTGTCATCGATCATGAATCCGATCCGGGCCGGCGGGAGCGCCGGGTCGATGGGCAGGTACGCCGCCCCGGCCTTCAGGGCCGCCAGGATGGCCACGATCGCCTCGGCCGATCGGGAAAACAGCAACGCCACAACATGTCCCGGCCCGATGCCCTGGTCAACCAACAGGTGCGCCAGGCGGTTCGACGCCTCGTCGAGCGCGCGATAGGTCATCGTGCGGCCCTCGCAGGTCACCGCGATCGCGTCGGGCCTGCGGGTCACCTGGGTGGCGAACAGCGCGGGCAGTGACGGCGGTGCGGCCGCGCCCCCGGTCAACGCCGCCCGATTCCCCCAGTCGGCAAGCCGCGCGTGTTCGCCGCCGTCGAGCGCGTCCACGGACAGCAACGGCCGGGCCGGATCGGCGGCCATGGCGACCAGCAGCCGGTGTAACCGCGCGGTCAGCGTGTCGATGTGGGCCGGGTCGAACACGTCGGTGTCGAATTCGACCCGCAGGCGCAGCTCTTCACCGGGCACGGCCTGCAGCGACAGCGGGTAGTGGTTGTAGTCGTGGCTGGTGAATTCGGTGACGGTCAGGTCGTGGACGGCCGACAACGTCGTGGCGTCGACCGGATAGTTCTCGTATACGAGCAAGCTGTCGAACAGCTGGTCATGCCCGGTGATGCGGTGAATCTCGT
Organism: Mycobacterium sp. 1165196.3; assembly: GCF_001673415.1. Lineage (NCBI taxonomy): Bacteria > Bacillati > Actinomycetota > Actinomycetes > Mycobacteriales > Mycobacteriaceae > Mycobacterium > Mycobacterium sp. 1165196.3. The sequence goes on from NZ_LZLU01000064.1 coordinate 18,167, forward strand.
TGAGCGCCAGGTGCTGGTGCTCGAGGGTGTCGTTGTGGGCACGTTGCAGCTGGCCCAGCAAGTCGGCGACGGTACTCGCCGCGGTGACGCGCGCGCGCACCGGCACGGTGTTGATCAGCAGGCCCACCATGGATTCCGCGCCGGGCAGATCGGCCGGGCGGCCCGAGACGGCGGTGCCGAAGGCGACGTCGCGTTGACCGGTCTGCCACATCAGCAGCTGCGCCCACGCCGCCTGCAGCACGGTGTTGACGGTGGTGCGGCAGGAGCGCGCGAGTTCGCCTAGCGCACTGGTGGTTTCGGCCGTCAATTGCAGGGTCGCCACGGCGCGCGGGCCCAGCCCGATTCGGCCCGCCGGGCCCACCATGGTGGGGGTGTCGAAACCGTCGAGCGCAGCGCGCCAGGCCTGGCGGGCGGCGGCGACGTCCCGATCGGCCAGCCAGGTGACGAACCCGCGGTACGGCAGCGCCGTCGGCAATCGCGAGCCGTAGTAGCAGGCGAAGATCTCTTGCAGCAGGATCGGAAGCGACCAGCCGTCCATCACGATGTGGTGGACGGTGAGGAGGAACCGGTGTTCGTGATCCGCGGTGCGGATCAGCGCGGCCCGCAACGGCGGATCCGCACCGAGCTTTCGCGCCGCGACCCGCTCGGCGGTGCAGAGCCGCTGGACCTGTTCCTCGACGTCGCCGCCCCGGATCTCGACATGCTGATAGGCGAGGTCGGCAGCGCCGGGGATGATCTGCACGGGATCGCCGAAGTCCGAACAGAATCGGGCGGCCAGGTTGGGGTGGCGGGTGACGACGGTATGCAGGGCGCGCTGCAGTCGGTGCGAATCGAGGGCGCCGCGTAGCGTGATGTTCAGCTGGACGGCGTACACGTCGGCGTCGCCCTGGCCGGCGGTCGCATGGAACAGCAGTCCCTGCTGCAGCGGGGTCAGCGGCAGGATATCGGCGACGTCGTATTGCCGCTCGAGTTGGTCGATCTGCTGCTGGCTGAGCCTGGCGGGGGCGATGTCCGACGGGGTCAAGCCGCCGCCGCCGCGCCGGACCAGGGCGCAGATGCCGGCCAGTGCCTCAAACCACAACCGGCTCAGCCGCTTTGCCTCGCGGTGCGTCAGCGCCGAGGGTGCCCACGTCCAGTTCGCCAGCAACTCGGGACCGTCGTCGGTCTCCATGGTGCCCGCATTGAGCTCCAGCGTGTGCGGCAACGGCAGCGCGAGCGCCGCGGCCGCCGCACTCAACGACGGACTGTTCGGGCTCGGCCGCCACAACTCGTCGGACAACCCGGCGGTTCCACCGCCGAGGCGACCCAGATAGTTGAACCCGATGTCCGGATCCGAACCAGCCAGTGCCACTTCGGGATTCAGGTAGCGCAACAGCCCGTAGGTCACACCGTTCGGCAGGGCGCGCAGTTGCTCCTTGGCGTCCTTGATTACCGCGCTCAGCGCGGCGTCACCGGCCCTCACTCGTCCCCAGTCCAGGCCGGGGATGTCCAGGGCGATCGGATGTTTGGTGGTGAACCAGCCCACGGTGCGGGACAGATCGACGTTCGGGCCCAGCTCTTCGCCGCGCCCGTGGCCCTCGATGTCGATGCCGATGGGGTTCGCCGTGCCGGAGAATTCGGCGATCGCCATCCCGAAGGCGATCAGCAGGATGTCCTGCACCCCGGCGTGGAACGCCGCGGGCACCTCTCCCAGCAACGACCGGGTCGTCTCGACGTCCAGCGACGCCGACAACTGCCCCGCGGTCGCGTAGGTGTCCTCGGGCCGCGCCGCCGGCAACAGCGCCGGTGTCTGCTCGATGCGCCGCCAGGCGTCTGCCTGGTCGAGCACCGCCGCGCTGCGGGCGTGGTCGGCCAGCAGCGACGACCACCGGGCGAACGAGGTCCCGCCTGCGGGCAGTTCGATCGGCTGGCCGCTGTGGCGCTGTGCCCAGGCGATGTTGATGTCCTCGACCAGCGTCCGCCAGGACACGGCGTCGACGGCCAGGTGGTGAATGATCAATGCCAATTGGTTTGTCGCGCAGGCCCATACCGCGCTCAGCAGCACGCCGGCGCCGGGGTTCAGTCGGGACCGCGCCTGGCTGAGCGCCGCATCGGAGAGCACGTCCACGGTCCGCAAGCAGGCGCAGGCGTCCACCGCACCCACCTCGGGCACGTGCAGGGACCAGTCGCCCGCGCCGTCGTCGTCGACGCAGAGCCGCAGCATGGGATGCCGGTCCAGCAGTGCCTGCAGCAGCACCGGTATGTCGGCCTGACCCACGCCCGCCGGCGCCGCCAGCACCAGCGTCTGGTTGAACTGCTCGATGGGGCCGTCCATGTTCTGCAGCCACCGCATGATCGGGGTGGCCACCACCGGCCCCGTCCCGTCGTCGGACGCATCGACTGCTGCGGAGACCAGCGTGACGACCCGCGCCAGCCGGGACACCGTCTGTTCCACGAAAACGTCACGCGGCCGACACATTACGCCGGCGGCGCGGGCCCGGGCGACCACCTGCATCGACAGGATGCTGTCGCCGCCCAGGTCGAAGAACGAATCGTCCACGCCGACCCGCTCAAGCCCGAGGGCCTGGGCGTAGATGCTGGCCAGGATCTCCTCGATCGCGTCGGCCGGGGCGCGGTAGGCGTCCGAGCCGTAATTTGGGGCGGGCAGGGCGCGGGTATCGAGTTTGCCGTTGACGGTCAGCGGCAGCGCGTCGAGCGTCACGACGGCGGCCGGCACCATGTAGGCCGGCAACCGCTCGGCGAGCCGCGACCGCACTTCGGTCGGGTCCGCCGTCCCGGTGACATATCCCACCAGCCGCACGGTCGCGGAGTGGTCTTCGCGGGCGATCACCGCGGCCTGCTCGACGCCGTCCAATTCGGTGAGCGCGGAGTGTATTTCACCGAGCTCGATGCGGTAGCCACGGATCTTGACCTGTTCGTCGGCGCGCCCGAGGTACTCGAGCTGCTCGTCGGCGCCCCACCGGACCAGGTCGCCGGTGCGATACATGCGCGCGCCGGGCCCACCGAACGGGCAGGCCACGAACCGCGATGCCGTCAAACCGGCGCGGTCCAGATAACCGATGGCAACCCCACGGCCCGCGATGTACAACTCCCCCACCACGCCGGGCGGCACCGGACGCAACCAGTGGTCCAGCACGAACAGCGCGGCGCCGGGCACCGGCGAACCGATCGGCACCACATCGAGATCCGCCGTCAGCGGCGCGGTCATGGCCGCATACATGGTGGTCTCCGTCGGGCCGTATTGGTTGATCATCACCCGTCCGGGCGCCCACCGATCCATCACCTCGACGGGGCACGGTTCGCCGCCGACGATCAGCGCCACCGATTCCAGGCCGTCGGTCGCCAGTGCCGCCACCGCCGACGGGGTCTGGCTCAACACCTCGACACCTTCGGCAATCAGCAAGGCGCGCAGGTCTTCCGGAGACCGGACCACCTGATCGGGGACGACGACGAGGCGTCCGCCGCGCAGCAGCGGCCCGAAGAGTTCCCATACGGAGAAATCGAAGGCCAGGGAATGACAGTGGCTCCACACCCGCCCCAGACCCAGTTCGGGATCCAGCGACAGCAACAGTTGGGTGACATTGTGGTGGGTTACCGCGACACCCTTGGGGGCGCCCGTGGTCCCCGAGGTGTAAATGACGTACGCGACGTTGTCCGCCGCCGGCGCCGGCAATCCCGTGGTGGGTTGGACGCGCACGGCGGGGTCGTCGATGTCGATGACCGGTCCGCACCGGGGCAGATCCGCGCGGATCTCGGCTGTGCTGATCGTCGCGATCGGTGCGGCATCGGTGAGCATGAATTCGATGCGGGCCGACGGTAGCGCCGGGTCGATCGGTACGTAGGCCGCGCCGGTCTTCAGCACGGCCAGGATCGCCACGATCGCCCCGGCCGACCGGGGCATCGCCACCGCCACCCGCTGGCCGGGGCCCGCGCCGCGGCCAATCAGTATGCGCGCCAACTGGTTAGCCGACGCGTCGACCTCGCGGTAGGTCCACGACCGCCGGCCGCAGGTGATCGCCACCGCCGCGGGCGCGTGAGTCACCTGTTCGTCGAAGAGTGCCGGGATGGACACCGGACCGGTCACCGGCTGGGTCAACACCGCGCGGTTGCCGATCGCATCGAGGCGGTCGCGCTCCGACTCGGCGAGGACGCCGATCGTCGACAGCGCCCGGGCGGGATCGGCGGTCATGGCCGAAAGCACCTGCCGCAGGCGGGCGATCATCGTCTCGATGCTGGGCGCGTCGAAGACGTCGGTGCGGAACTCCACCGTTCCGGTGATGCCGGCGGGCCGGCTGTCCTCTCCCCAATGTTCGGTGAGCGAGAAGACCAGATCCATCCGGGCGACCTGGGTCTCCAGGGGCAGCGGCGTGACCTGTATATCGCCCAGATTCAGGTCGACGGGTTGGTTGTTCTGCCAGGCCAACATCACCTGGACCAGCGGGTGGTGGGCGAGGTCCCGGGTGGGGTTGAGCCGTTCGACGAGCACTTCGAAGGGCACGTCCTGGTGTTCGTAGGCCGCCAGGCTGCGCTGCCGTACCCGGGCCAACAGTTCGGCGACGCTGGGATCGCCGCCGAGGTCTACGCGGAGCACCAGGGTGTTGACGAAGAAACCGACGACGTCGTCCAGGGCCGGGTCGCGCCGGCCCGCGATCGGAAAGCCCACCGCCACATCGGAACTCGCGCTCAGGCTGGACAGCAGCACGGCAAGGCCGGCCTGCACGACCATGAAAATTGTCACGTGATGGGCTCGCGCCAGGTCGGCGATCTGTTGCTGAAGGTCGGCCGGCCACTGCACGGCCACGCCGGCCCCACGGTAATCGGCCACCAAGGGATACGGCCGGTCGGTGGGCAGCTCAACACGTTCCGGTAGCCCAGCCAGGGCTTGTTCCCAGTAGGCGAGCTGCGCGGCGATGGGGCTGTCCGGGTCGTCGAGGTCGCCGAATTGGGCACGCTGCCACAGCGTGTAGTCCACGTATTGGACCGGCAGCGGCGCCCACTGCGGGGCTCGTCCGGACGACCTGCTGGCATAGGCCGTCCCGAGATCACGCACCAGCGGGGCCAGCGACCACCCGTCCGCGGCGATATGGTGTACCACTGCCACCAGGACGTGTTCATCGTCGCCGGTGTGGAAAAGCCATGCCCGCAAGGGCAATTCGCTGGCTAGATCGAAGGTGTAGCGCGCCGCCTCGTGGGTGGCCTCCGCCAGCCAGGAGGCCGGCCACCGGGTGGCGTCGACGACCTGCCAGCCGACCTCGCTGCGCTCGGGCGGGACGACCGCCTGTTGCGGCGTGCCTTCGGGCGCGAGGAACAGGGTCCGCAGGCTTTCGTGGCGGCCCACCACGTCGGCTAGGGCGGCGCTCATCACCTCGGCATCCACCGGCCCGCTCAGCTTCAGGGCGACCGCCATGTTGTACACCGGCGATGGGCCCTGGAACTGGTCGATGAACCACAAGCGCGACTGGGCGAACGACAGGGGCACCAGCGCCGGCCGTTCGGCGGGCACCAAGCGGTCGGTGCGGGCGGCGCCGGCCTGCACGTGGGGCGCGAGTTGAGCGACGGTGGGTGCCTCGAACAGGGATCGGACGGTGAGGTCGGCGTCCAGTTCGGTATTCACGGCCGAGACGAGCCGCATTGCCGAGAGTGAGTCCCCGCCGAGGTGGAAGAAGGAGTCGTCGATTCCGACGCGTTCGACGCCCAGGATGTGGGCGTAGATGCCGGCCAGGATGTCTTCGAGGGCGGTCCGTGGGGCGCGGTAGTTATCGCCCTGGTAGTCCGGGGC
>NZ_LZLU01000065.1:0-529 GCF_001673415.1 Mycobacterium sp. 1165196.3
ATCGCCCGGAGCTGGTGAAGTACGCGCGGCACCGGGTGTTCGTGTTCGTCGACTCGGTCGATCTGGCGGTGATCGAGTTCGAAATGGTCCCAACGCTTTCGCAGCAGCGCCGCGTGGGCCGGGTCGACCATGAAATGCACCGCGATCAGTTCGTCGGCCCGCAACCCCCTGCCGTAGCGCAGCGCCTCGATCACCGCCAGATCGACCGAGTCGACGAACACGAACACCCGGTGCCGCGCGTACTTCACCAGCTCCGGGCGATCGGTGCGGAACATCTCGAGAATGGCGGCCTCGGCCCGGTATTCGCGGTTGAGCCGGGTCAGCATGAACACCAGCAGCGGGAACACGATGACCACCAGCCAGGCGCCCTCGGTGAATTTCGCCACCGCGAAGATGCCCACCACGATCGTCGACAGCACCGCCGCGGACAGGTTGATCGCCAGCCGGCGGCGCCAGCCCGGTTCCCGATGCGTCAGATGGTGTTTGGTCATGCCGTAGCCGGCCATCGAGAAGCCGGTAAGCGGGCCGT
>NZ_LZLU01000066.1:0-7638 GCF_001673415.1 Mycobacterium sp. 1165196.3
TATGGTCCGCTGACAGGTCAGCGGGCGTTGCCGTAATCCGGCGCGCCCGCTGACGGTTCAGGTGATCAGCGCCGGGTCAGTACCGCCCACCCAGCCTCCGCACCCGCCCTACGTCCCGCGCCACGATGTGGTCACCGCCAACGCACAGATCGGTGGTCCCGCTGGTCCGGATGTCCAATTCAGCATCGTGGGTCGCGGGGCGCCCCCGCCGCCGCGCCCACATGGCTACGGCTGGAACGACGGCCCGGCTCCGGGCCACCCGCCGCCGCACTGGGAGGGCCCGCCGCCTCCGGGGGGCTGGAACGGACCGCCGCCTCCAGGAGGCTGGAACCGGCCGTGGGACGGTCCGCCTCGTGACTGGGATGCGGGACGGCGCGACTTCGGGCCGTTCAACTACAACACCTTTACCGTCGTGCCCGTCTTCAACTGGCAGTACGGGGGTTGGGGTTACTGGTTCTTCGGTGTCTGGGTGGGCGGCGGGTTCAGCGCCTCGTACCGCTGCCTGTTGTTCGGCGGCGGGTTCTGGTTCGCCGGCGCGTTGTTCGGGCCGCCCTGCGCCGGCGGGTTCTGGCCGTGCTCGTTGGGCGGGTTGTTCTGCCCCGTCTGGGCCGGATACTGACCGTGCTGGTTGGGCTGCGGGGTGTTCTGTCCACCCTGCGGGGGGTTGTTCTGGCCGCCCTGCGGGGGGTTGTTCTGGCCGCCCTGCGGGGGGTTGTTCTGGCCGCCCTGCGGGGGGTTGTTCTGGCCACCCTGCGGCGGATTGTTCTGACCGCCCTGCGGGGGGTTGTTCTGGCCACCCTGCGGCGGATTGTTCTGACCGCCCTGCGGCGGATTGTTCTGACCGCCCTGCGCCGGTGGGCTGTTGTGGCCGCCCTGCGGCGGGTTGTCCTGCCCGCCCTGCGCCGGGGCGTTTCCGCCACCACCGCCAGGCTGGCCACCGGGGTGTCCGCCCGGTCCGCCGGGGTTGCCCCCGCCGCCGCCACCGCCGCCACCGCCGCCACCGCCGTGGCAGTTCGGGCACGGCGGCGGGTCAAGCGGAGCGGAGTACGCCGACCCGGCGTTCAGCGTCGCCGCGGAAATGCTCAGCCCGGCGGCCAACGCGGCGGCACTGACGACACGTTTCATAGACATAACTGCGTCCCCTCTTGGGAGTTATCGCACCTGCACTACGGGCAGGTGAGGTCCAACTCGAATGGCTTGGTCACCTGCTGCGGTTGCTGCGGGTTGCTCATGTCGGTACCGGTAGCTGTGCCCTTGATCGCCCAGTCCTTGCCCTTGACCGCGGCCCCGGCGCTGCCGGCCTGGTTCGGTGCGGCGTCGGAGAAGCCGAGTGCGACACCGTTTACGGTGCCCAGCCCGACGGAATGCACCAGCGGCGGGTTGCCGTTGCTGACCACGGCGCCCAGCCCGTTGGTCGGGTCACCGATCCCGATCGTGATGTTGTCACCCGCGGCGGTGCAGGTGACCTGCCCGCTGATGTTCTGATTCTGACCGTCGACGGTCAGGACCGGACCCGCCGCTGCCGCCGCAGCGGACGACGAGCCTGACGCCCCGGTATTGGATTTGTTGCTCGAACATCCGGCGCTGGCCGCGACCACCAGGGCCACGCCGGCTACGCCGACCACGATCCCACGCTTCACTACTACTTCCCTTCGTGTCGCTGGTTCCGCTGCCTCACACGTTGGCCGCGTCAACCCAGGCGGACTACCTGGACCCGTCGGGCCGACGCGTAACGGCCGGTCCACCTGGTACCCCGTACCCCGGACTTGCAAACGCTACGTTACGTTCCGCCGGCCCGGTCGCCGGGCCGTCACGGAAGAACGCGCAGCCCCCACTTGCCCAGCAGCGGATTGATGAGCATGAAGTAGGTCGTGTAGTCATCACCGTCGGGCGAAGACATCAACAGGCCGACCGCGCTGACGGTGCCGTCCGGGTTCATCACGAAGCCGGGACTACCGCTGTCACCGTCGAGGCTGAACACGCTGGCTTCGACGACGTCACCATTGATGCCTTTCACGGCGCCGCACGTCTCACCGGTCACCGCGCCGATCTTGCAGAACGGCATACCGACTTGAATCTGCTGGCGGCTCAACACATCCCGGACCTGATACCGGCCGCCGACGTCTCCCACCGGCATACCGACACTCGGCTCGAGACGGATGATCGCGGCGTCCCTCTTGTCGCCCTCATGCTCGCTGGCGGAGATCCTGCCGAGCGGTGCATCGTTGCCGTAGGTCCACTCGCTGCCGTCGTGCGCGTCGCAGTGGCCGCTGGTCATCAGGTAGTAACTGCCGTCGGAACCCTGTGCCGCGAATCCGGCTGTGCACCTTCCGGATTCGTGATCGACCCCGATGCCCGGAGCCGGCGGCGGCGACGGCAGGGCCGGGGGCGGTGCTGCCACAGCGGTTTTCGCCGACGTCGTGGCGGCCACCAGCACGGCACCCAAGAGTCCCAAACCCCGCAACCACGGCATGGTCACGCCGCCCCCCTCCGCTTGTGCCCGGCAGATAATAGCGGCGCCGCTCGCCTGAAATTAGATGGCGACCAATCTATTCCACGCACGGGGTTCACCCGGCATCGACATGCCGGGCAAGGAACTCCAGCACAGCGTCGGCGAAGACGTCGTTGCGGTCACCGGCCACCATGTGACCCGCACCGCGGACGTCGGCGAATTCGACTTGCGGGAAACGCGCGAGGAATTCGTCGGCGCGCTCCTGGCTGACCAGGTCGCTCATCTGGCCGCGGATCAGCAGGATCGGCACCCCGCCGCACAGGATGGCCTCGACCGCGGTGTGCATCCGATCCGGGTCGGTCACCTCGAAAGGGGGGAAAGCCGCAGTGCCGCTGATGAACTGCGGATCCCAATGCCAGTACCAGCGATCGCCGCGGCGACGCAGGTTGGTGGTCAGGCCTTCCAGGTCGGTGGGTCGCGGCCGGTGCGGGTTGTATTCGGCGATCGCGTCGGCGACTTCGTCGAGCGAGCTGAAGCCCGACTCGACCCGGTCCGCCATGAAGGCGTGTATTCGGTTCGCCCCGGACTGGTCCATGTTCGGCACGATGTCCACCAGCACGACCGCGCTGGCGATGCCCGGCGACAGCTCCCCGGCGAGCAGCATCGACGTGAAACCGCCCAGGGAGGCGCCGACCAGAACCGGTTGCGGGGGCAGCGTGCGCAGCACCTCTTGGACGTCGGCGGCGAAACTGACGACGCGATAGTCGCCGTCATCGGACCAATCCGATTCGCCGTGGCCGCGCAGGTCGACGGTGACGGCCTGCCACCCACGGGCAGCGACAGCGGCGGCCGCCTTACCCCACGACCGCCGGGTCTGCCCGCCGCCGTGCAGGAACACCACGGCGCGCGCGTGCGGATCCCCGAGGCGGTCAGCGACGATCTGGACCCCGCCGGGGCCCTGGATCGTGAACGGTTCGGCTGCCGCGGGCATCAGGTGATACTAAGGCGCGCCCACCAAAAGCTCGCGTTGGCTTAACGTCAACGGCATGCGGCGGCCTCAACGCGAAGGTCGTCGGGCATCGCCGGTGCCGCGCGGAATCGGACCGCAGCGAAGGAGAACGCATGCACCTCGACGAGTACATGTCGCACGATGCGACCGCCCTGGCCGAGCTGGTCGCGAGCGGGCAGGTCGCCCCCGCCGAGCTTCTCGCGTTGGCGCGGCAACGAGCGGACGCGGTGAATCCGCGGCTCAACGCCATCGTCTGCCGCCTCGACGACGTCGCCGACCGGCAAGCCGCCGACCCCTCGCTGAGCGGGCCGTTTGCCGGCGTGCCGTTCCTGATCAAGGACCTCGGCCAGGAATACCGCGGCTTTGCGACCTCGTGCGGGTCCCGCTCGCTGGCCCATGACGTGGCCGACCGGCACGCCCTGGTCACCCAGCGGTTCCTCGACGCGGGGCTGGTGATCTTCGGCAAGACCAACACCCCGGAATTCGGGGCCAAGGGCGTGACCGAACCCGACTACTGGGGCCCCGCGCGCAACCCCTGGGACACCGGGCATACCCCCGGCGGCTCGTCGGGCGGATCCGGGGCGGCCGTGGCGGCGGGCATCGTGCCGGCGGCGGGCGCCAACGACGGCGGCGGGTCGATCCGCATTCCCGCCGCCTGCAACGGGCTGGTGGGCCTCAAACCCAGCCGGGGCCTGGCGCCCTACGGCCCGCAGACGGGTGAACTGATGTTGGGCATGGCGACCCAGGGCGTGGTGTCGCGCACCGTGCGCGACAGCGCGGCGCTGCTCGACGCGATCGTCGGGCCCGACCCGGGCGCGGCGTACCGAGCGGCGTTGCCCGACAAACCCTTTGGTGAACACATCAAACAGCGACCGGACACCCTGAAGATCGGCTACTCGGCGCGGTCGGCCATCAACGCCCGGCCCCACCGCGAAGCCGTCGCCGCTCTCGAAAAGACCGTGGCGCTCCTCGACGAGTTGGGCCATCAGGTCGAGGAGGTCGCACCCCCCTACGACGATGCCGCCCTGGGGCGCGACTTCCTGACCATCTGGTTCGCCCAGCTGTATCAGCAGGTCGCCGACATCAAGCGGCGAACCGGCGCGCGCGACAACGACTTTGAGGCCGACACCTTGGCCATCGCCGAACTCGGGCGGTCCGGCGGCGTGCTGCCGGTGATGTCCGCGCTGGAGAACCGGAACGATTACATCCAGTCCCTGACCGCGTTCCATGCCAGCTACGACTTCTTTTTGACACCCACCCTGGCCACCCCACCGCTGGCCGTCGGCGCCACGACGACCGCGCCCGTGCTGCAGCGGGTGGCTCGGCTGGTGAGCAAGGTGCGCGCCGGAAAACTGATGGGGCTCAGCGGGATTCTCGATGACCTCATCCAGGAGAGCCTCGGCTGGGTGCCCTACACACAACTCGCCAACCTCACCGGCCGCCCGGCGATCAGCGTGCCCCTGCACTGGACCGACGCCGGACTTCCGCTGGGTGTGCAGTTCGTCGGGTCGATCGGGTCAGACGGCGATCTGCTGCGCCTGGCCGCGCAACTGGAAGAGGCGCGGCCCTGGGCCCACCGGCATCCGGCACCGAGTTAGCGGTTACGCGGCGGGACCGCCGTCTTCGGGACGCCGCCGGCCCCGCCACAGGCCGGCGAAGCGCCGGGCGATGTCGCCGAGGCGACCGCCCGCGTGCTGCGAGGCCTTGATGCGGCCCAGGGCTTCTCGCCCCTCGTTCGCGTAATCCTTGACGGATTCGTCGCCTTCCTCGGCGCGCATATCTGTCTCCAATCCTGTTGTTATTCCGGCGCCTGACGCTCGGGTGGTTCCGATGGCGTCAAGCGCTCGGGCGGTTCGGCCGGCGTGAGCCGTTCGGGCGTTTCCGTCGGCGTGAGCCGCTCCGGGGTCTCGCCGGGGGTCCCCGGCTGCGCGGGCTCCGAATTCTGCGGCCGCTCCGCCGAGAGCCTGAGGCGGGTGTCGATCATGCTCGGTCCTTTGCTCGGCTCATGGGCGCGTACCCGCGGTACCCGGGCACCCAAACGCCCGCGGCGATACCGGATCGACGCGGCGGCGTGCTAGGCGCGGGCCGAGTCCTTATGCGCCTTGATCGGCGCGGTGCTGGGCCACCTTGAGCAGGTTGCCGCCCAGGCTGCCGCGCGCGGTCCGAACCGTCACCAGCAGCCAGGTGAACAGCAGGCCCGCGTAGGCGACGGCCGCGGCCACCCTGCCGTAAAGGGTCAGGCGGCTCCTGATCATCGCGATGATGTTCAGCGAGGCCACCAGCGACAAGCCGAACATCGCGTAGCAGCCATACAGCATGGTCGTGCGCCCGCTGCCCGCCGCCATATGCGGGAGCAGCAGCGCGGCCGCGATCACCCATGCCGAGGACCTCGACCCGGCTGTGCGCCGGGGATGCGTCGTGCGGGTTCGCCATGGCCACAGCTGAAGAACCCCACTGCGCCGGGTGAGCGGCCCGCCGGATCAGCCGCATACACTCTAGCCGTGGTCAATCCGGCGCAACCGAGGTCGGCGGTCACGAGGATCCCGCTGATCGTCGGCGTTGCCGTCGTCGCGCTGCTCGCCGTCCTGGCGGTGCCCATCAAGCAACGATGCGGGGCGCCGGGCTATTCGTGCGCGTCGACGCTGGATACCGACGGCAACATTCACTACTACTACGAGGTGGAACCGGCGGGCGTCTACCTCGCCGAGATCGTCACCGGCGCCAACATCACGCTCTTCTACTCCTCGGGCGAGGACCTGGTCAGAGCCCGCTAGCACGCGTTTGCTGGGCGGTCCGCTGCGAGAGCGGGCCACGGGGCCGTTTCCGCCCGGTAACAACTTCGGCTCGATCCGGGCGGCGGCGTGGCCGGCGCGAGACCGCTCGGTGACCCCGCCACCCGCAACCGGGCAAAACCTGCTGGTAGAGCGAGGATCACGGAAGCTGGTCGCGCCCGGCCGGCCCGACGGGCACGCTCGGCCCGACCGTGTGACGGGTGCTCTCGATTGGGGGCTTCATAGCAAGCTAACGCATACTTGTCACCATGCTTGAAGCGACATCGCCGCAAAGCACCGTTGCGGTGCCCGGTGATGTGCTGGGCGTGGGCAGAGGTTTGTGATGGCCCGCTCGGGCGGCGCCCATCGCCGTCATCGAGCCGTCCGTCAACCCTCCCGTCTCCGTAAAGGGCTGACGCGCACCCTGGGCGCGCTGGTGTCCGTGGCGGCCGTCGGGCTGACCGGGGCCGGGTACTACGTGGCGCACGGCGCGCTAGGCGGCATCACTGTCTCGAACGCCCTGCAGCCCGACGATCCGCGGTCCAGCGGCGACGACATGAACATCCTGCTGATCGGGCTCGATTCGCGTAAGGACCAGGACGGCAACGACCTGCCCTACTCGATCCTGAAGCATCTGCACGCCGGCGATTCCGACGACGGCGGCTACAACACCAACACCATGATCCTGGTGCACGTCAGCGCCGACAACAGAGTCGTCGCCTTCTCGATCCCGCGCGACGACTGGGTGCCCTTCACCGGGGTGCCGGGATACAACCACATCAAGATCAAAGAGGCCTACGGGCTGACCAAGCAGTACGTCGCCCAAAAGCTGGCCAACCAGGGCAGCAGCACCCAGAAGGAACTCGAGACCAAGGGCCGGGAAGCCGGCCGGGCGGCGACGCTGCGCGCGGTGCGAAACCTGACCGGTGTGCCCATCGACTACTTCGCCGAGGTCAATCTGGCCGGGTTCTACGACCTGGCGCAGACCCTCGGCGGCGTCGACGTGTGCCTGAACCACCCCGTCTACGACTCGTATTCCGGCGCCGACTTCCCCGCCGGGCGGCAGCGGCTGGACGCGTCCGAGGCGCTGTCGTTCGTCCGGCAGCGTCACGGCCTGGAAAACGGCGACCTGGACCGCACCCACCGGCAGCAGGCGTTCATCTCGTCGGTCATGCAGGAGCTGCAGGCCGCGGGCACGTTCACCAACATCGACAAGCTCAAGAACCTGATGGCGGTGGCGCGCAAGGACGTGGTGCTCTCGGCGGGGTGGAGCGAAGACATGATCCAGCGCCTGGGCGGGCTGGCCGGTGGCAACGTCGAGTTCCGGACGCTGCCGGTGGTGCGTTACGACAACATCGACGGCCAGGACGTCAACATCGTCGACCCGGCGGCGATCAAGGCGGAGG
>NZ_LZLU01000067.1:0-27130 GCF_001673415.1 Mycobacterium sp. 1165196.3
GCAGCCGTTGCTGGAACAGGCCGTCGGCCAGCAGGTATGAGGCGACCACGACACGGCTACCGGCGCGGCGCGCGCGGGCCCGCTCCACGGCCTCGGCCAGCTGTGGATCGCCGGTGGCCGCGAACGCCAGGCTCACCCGCGATCCGGTCAACGCGGACAACAACGTCGCGGTGGTGTGCAGGTCCGCGCGCGCCTTGTCATCCGAGGTTCCCGCGGCCGCCAATATCACCGAATCGCCCGGACGCCAGCCGCATTTCACCAACTGGTCGCCGACGATGCGGGCGATCTGACCGCTCGGACCCAACGCGGGGGTGACGAGCACGTTCGGATGGCCGCTGGCCGCCACGTGCGCGGGCAGGTCGGCGCGGACGTGGTATCCGCGCGACAGGAACGCGGGCACCACGATGGCGGGCCGGTCGTCCGCCTTCACGCGCACCAGGACCTCGCTGGGGGTGGGGCCCACCACGTCCACGAAGGCGACGTCGACTTGGCTGCGGACCAGCGTACTCACCTGTGCCGCAAGGTCTTCGACCATCGCCACACCGCCAGGGCGGCGGGTGCCGTGTGCTACCAGGATCAGTGCCATGGGGAGTCTTCCGGATGATCGATCGCAAGACGGTAGCCGCGCTTGACCACCGTTGCGACGATGTTCTTGTCGCCCAACGCCGTTCGCAACCGCAGCACCGCGGTATCGACGGCGTGCGGGTCGTTACTGTTGCCGGGCAGCACCCGGAGCAAGTCGTTGCGCGCGACGACATCGCCGGGGCGTTGCGCCAGCGCCCGCAGGGTCGCCATGCCCGACCCCGACAGGGACTTCACCGAACCGTCGACCAGCACGCAGGTCCCGCGGATCTCGATGTCGTGGCCGGCCGCGCGGATGGTGCACGACCGCAGGGGCGGGAGTTCCTGGGCGATGTGGCGGGCCAGCGCCCCCAACCTCATTCGTTCGGGTGACGACGTCGGGATCCCGGCACGGATCAACGGTTGCGCGGTGACCGGGCCGACGCACATCGCGTGCACGTCACTGCGAAGCGCTTGCAGCAGTTGGTCTTCGATGCCCAATTCACGGCTGCGCTCCAACAGCGCCGCGCCGGCGGGGGCCGAGGTGAAGGTCACCGCGTCGAACTGGCGCCGCGCGACCGAGGCGACGAGCTGGTCGAAGTCACCGCCGGCCGGCGTTGGCTTCCAGCGGTATACGTGAATGGGCACCACCTGGGCGCCCGCCGATCGCAAGCCGTTGATGAATTCGGGGAACGGATCCCACCCGTCGGCCGCGCCGTGCAGCTGGACGGCGATGCGCTTGCCGGCGACATCCGACTCGAGAAGGTAGCGCAGCACCTCGCGCGACGATTCGGATTTGGGCGACCACTCTTCGTGTAATCCGGCGGCGCGCAAGGCCCCCGTCGCCTTCGGGCCGCGGGCCACGATCCGCGACTTGGCAAGTGACGCCAACAGTTGGGTGGCCAGGCCCCACCCGTCGGCCGCGGCGACCCAGCCGCGAAAGCCGATGCCGGTGTGCGCCACCAAGATATCCGGCGGCTCCGCGATCACCGCCTCGGTGTGATTCTGCAGTTCTTCGTCTTCGGGCAACGCGATGATGTTGATGGCCGCGGCGCTGGACACCTCCGCGCCGTTGCGGCGCAGCAACGCGCACAGCTCCTCGGCGCGGTTCGCCGATGTGACGGCGATCCGGTAGCCGGTCAGCGGCGCGGAGTCTGGTGGGGCCAGTTGGGGGGCCATATGAAGTGTGTATGCCTGCGACGTTTCCGTTGCGTTACCGGTCAATTGCTGTGGCATTGCCCGTGTTGCGAGCCGGCTCACACGCGGGCCGCCTCGGTTTCCGGTGCCGACCCGGACAGGCCGGGCGCGGTTGCGGGTCGGCGCGCATAGACCGTCCAGGTCATGATCGCCGCCACCACATAGGACACCAGGAACACCCAGTAGGCCGACGTTTCGGTGCCGGTGCTCAGGTACGACTGGCGCAGCGCCAGGTTGATCCCCACGCCCCCGAGCGCACCGACGGCGGAGCAGACGCCGATCAGCGATCCCGCCTTCGCGCGGGCCCAATGACGTCGTTCGTCCTCGCTCGCGTCCAGTGAACGGCTGCGCGCCTCGTAGACCGACGGGATCAGCTTGAACACCGAACCGTTGCCCATGCCGGACAGGGCGAACAACACCATGAAGCCGGTGACGTAGCCGATCATGCTGACGGAGTGGGCCGCGGCGTGGTGGTCGTCGAAGGTGCTGATGGTGACCAGCAGCCCGGCGCTCAGGGTCATGCCGGCCAGGACGCCCAGGGTGACGCGGCTGCCGCCGAGCCGATCGGCCAGCCGGCCACCGTAGATGCGCGCCAGCGAGCCGAGCAGGGGCCCGAGGAAGGCCAGCTGCGCGGCGTGCAGCGCCGCATGCTTGGGGCTTTCCCCGGCTTCGGCGAAGTTGACCTGCATCACCTGACCGAAGGCGAAGGAAAAGCCGATCCAGGAGCCGAAGGTGGCGATGTAGAGCAGCGAGATCACATGCGTGTCGCGCTCGAACAGGATCGAGCGCATGGTGCTCAGCTGGGTGCCGTGGTTGACGTTGTCCATGAATAAGGCGGCCGCGATGCCGACGACGACCAGCAACACCAGGTACACCGCGCACACCCAGTACGGCGCCTCGTGGCCGGCGGTGGCCAGCACCAGCAGGCCGACCAACTGGATCACCGCCACCCCCAGATTGGCGACGCCGGCGTTGACGGCCAGCGCGGCGCCCTTGAGTCGCTGCGGGTAGAAGGCGTTGACGTTGGCCAGCGAGGCCGCGTAGTTGCCGCCGCCCAGCCCCGTCAGGGCGGCGCACAGCACGAACGGCCACAGCGGCACACCGGGATTGGCCAGCAGCGCGATGGTGCCGGCCGTCGGGATCAGCAACACGAAGGCCGAGAACGTCGTCCAGTTGCGACCGCCGAAGGCGGCGATGCCCAAGGTGTAGGGGATCCGCGCGCAACCACCGACCAGGGTGGCGACCGCGCCGAGCAGCAGCTTGTCGCCGGCGGAGAAGCCGTAGACCGACCCCGGCATGAACAACGCCATGACGGGCCACAGGGTCCAGATCGAAAACGCCACGTGGTCACCGGCGATGGTGCACAGCAGGTTGCGCCGGGCGATCTTCTTGTTGCCGGCCTCCCAGGCCGTCGTGTCTTCCGGATTCCAGTCCGCGATGCGGTGGTTGCGGCCCATCCGATCGTCACCTTTCTTCGCCACGGCGGTTATGCCTGTCGCCGTATCACGGAAAGCGATTGCGCCCCAATGGCATCGCGTCGACCGGCGTGCATACAGATCCTCTCCTCAGGCCCCACGAACCGCCGCATCGGGCCGCCGCCGCGCCAGGGGTCACCGCGCTCGCCCGATATCGGGAAAGCGGTTCGGAGACTGGCTTTCGACGCTTGGGCACCCCGAATGGGCGGGCATGCCCCGCCGTATGGTCCGATGCTCACATTTACGACGCGAACGGGTCAACCGGAACGGGCCGATATCGCCTGTTAGTTGTTTACCAGTTATCTGGTAACTGCCTGAGGGACAATCAGTTCGCGAGGCCGCGGTTCATCGGCCGTGAATGGGCGCCGCCATCAAGTGATTTCACACATCCGGCCGCCGCGGTGTGAGCTGGGATACAGGCGATTCCCGCGCCGACGATTCGGCGGGCGAGATCTAGGAAAACGGCCAACTCGCGGCACCGGACTGGGCGCCCACCAGGGACCTGGGCCGCGCCCAGTGCAGTCGCACGGTCTGGCCGGGCCGCACCTGGGCGATCTTGTCCACGTCCTCGTCGACCACCACGCCGATCACCGGGTAGCCGCCGGTGACGGGATGGTCGGGTCCCAGGATCACCGGTAAACCGTTGGGGGGCACCTGAATTGCGCCGCGGGTGGCGCCCTCGCTGGGCAGCTGGCGGTCCGGGTAGCAGTGCTGCAGCGGCCGGCCCGTCAGCCGCATCCCCACCCGGTCGCTGCGATCCGAGGCCACCCAATCGGTGTGTACCAGGGCGTCGGGATCGACGAACCAGTCGTCGCGCGGCCCGGGCACCACGGACAGCTCGACGACATGGTCGGTGATGGCCGCGACCGGCGCCTGGTCCAGCTCGGGGTAGGCGTCGGTGTGCTCGCCGATCGGCAGGCGGTCACCGCTGCGCAGCGGCGCCGGGCCGATGGCCGACATCACGTCGTAGCTGCGCGACCCGAGCACCGGCTCCACACAGATGCCGCCGCGGATCGCCAGATAGCTGCGCAGCCCCGCGCGCGGCGCGCCCAGCGAGATCACCTCGCCATCGCGCACATGATGAATGCTGTTGGTGCCGAACTTGATTCCGTTGACCGTGGGGTCGGTGTCGGCGCCCGTCACAGCGATGTCCACGTCACCGCCGGTGACCCTGGCCGCGAAACCGCCGAACGTCACCTCCACGGTGGCGCGGTCGTCGGGGTTGGCCACCAGCCGGTTGGCCAGCTTGTGCGCGCGCCGGTCGGCTGCTCCCGAGCGGCTCACGCCCAGGTGGGCCAGCCCCGGGCGACCGAGGTCTTGGACGACGGCGAACGGTCCGGTGCGCAGGATCTCCAGGATCGGCACGGCTATCTCCTCAGGTATCTAGACGGCCCGGAACTGAACCCACATGCCCTGCGCCAACAACGCCGGGTTCGGCCGCTGCAGATCCCACAGCACCGCGTCGGTGTGGCCGATCAGTTGCCACCCACCGGGGGACTGCCGCGGGTAGACCGCGCTGAATTCACCGGCGAGGCCGACCGAGCCGGCGGGCACCGATGTCCTCGGCTCGGGGCGGCGCGGCACCCACAGGCGCGGATCGCCGTCGACCAGATAGGCGAAACCGGGTGCGAATCCACTGAATCCGACCCGCCACGGCGTGGCGGTGTGGGCGTCGATCACCGCCGCGATGGTCAGTCCGGTGCGGTCGGCGACCTCGGCCAGGTCCGGGCCGTCGTAGACGACGTCGATGACCACGTCGGCGCGGCGCGCCGAGGCGGCGCAAGGGGCGGCGTCGACGCGCATCTTGCGCAGCCGCTGACGGATGACGCCCTGAGAGCGCGGGCCGTCCAGCTTCACCAGCACCGTGCGGGCGGCCGGCACGACGTCGACCACGCCCGGTATCGCCGCGGCGCGCAGCGCGTCCGCCCATGCCAATACCTCGGCGGTACTGCCGCATTGCACCATCAGCGCGCGGTCGCCGTAGTCCACGACGGTGTTGCCGACCAGCTCCGTCGGCAGGTTGTGGGCCAGGTCGCCGCTAAGATCCGTCACGCTCATTACTCGACGGTAACCCCGGGATCGGGGCCTGTGCGAGGGGCGGGCGACGGATTTTCGAGCACTGCCAGAGCTGCCTTAGCAAACGCTCAAACAGCCACGCCCGCGCGCGTGGCTACCCCAGGATCTTGGTGATCAGCGGGGGCAGCTGGTCGGCGATGACCGGGTAGCTCAGCGGCGACGCGAACGCGATGGCGCCGGCCTGGTCCTTGGTGGTGAAGATGTGGCGGTTCTGCGCTGTGGTCAGCGACCCGGCCACCTCCGGGTCGGCCAGTATCGCCTTCTGATCGTCGGGGCTCTGGGTCGTCCAGATCACCAGGTCGGCGGAATCGAGCACCGCCTTGATGTGATCGCGCGGGATGACGGCGCGCTGATCGGTGCCGAAGGGTTTGATGCTGTCGGAGATGACCAGGCCCATCTGGTTCAGAAAGTCCGTCCGCCAGCCCGCCATGGTGGCTACGACCGTGCCCTGCCACAACGCGCCGTGCATCAGCAGCGCCTTCTTGCCGGTCCATTGCTGATTCTTCTTGCCGATGTCGGTGAACTTCTGGTCGACGCCGTCGATCAACGACTTCATCTGGTCGGCCTGGAAGACCGCCTGCCCGACGGTGGTGGCCTGCTCCTTCCACGGCTCGAAGAAGGCGTCGCCGTCCGACTGGGCGACGGTCGGGGCGATCGCGGAGAGCTTCTGATAGGTGTCGGCGTCCAGGCCGGCGTTGACGGCCACGATCAGATCCGGTTTCAGGCCGGCGATCTGGTCGACGGGAATGCCGTTGTCCAGGTTCAGCACCGTCGGCTGCGCCCCGCCGAGCTTGGGCGTGGCCCACGGCCAGACCGCGGATGGTTGGTCACCGAACCAGTTGGTCACCGCGATCGGCACCACCCCGACCGCGAGCAGGTCGTCCTGCTCGGTGTAGCCTGCGCTGACGACGCGCTTGGGTGGTTCTTTGATGACGGTCTGACCGAACAGGTGGGTGATCGTCACCGAGCCCGGGGTGGCGCCCGGAGCCGGTTTGCTTGACGAGCACCCCGCCACGAGCTCGGAGAGCGCGGTCGCGCCGCCGATCGCGGCGACCCCGGCAGCCCCTGCGAGCTGCAAGAATCCCCGTCGATTCCATCCCTGTCGCATCGCGTGAGAGTATCGCGTTCCGCCCGCACAAATGCATCGCCGCGCTGTTGAGGCCCTTAGCCCAGCGGCATGCCGGCGTCCATGAAATCCAGGGCCCGATAGATGGTGTCGGCGGTCTTGGGGGCGCTGTCGAAGGCGGCCATCATGGCACCCGTCAACGCGCCGGCGAACACCCGGACCTCGAAATCGTCTGCGGCACGGCCGATTCGGTGCGCGATCGCCTCGGCGGCGACCGTCACGGTGCGGTAGTACTCGTCGTACATCGCCGCCTTGAGCTCGGGTATGGAGAACATCAGCCGCTGCCGGGTGCTCTCGAACTCCAGCTGGTCGTCGGGCAACTCGGCGATGACGGCCGCGTAGGCCCGGCGGAAGGCCTGGGCCGGAGACAGGTTGAGCGGCTGGGCCTTCAACGCCTCGAGGATCAGCGGGTCCAGGTCGTCGGCGAGCAGCAGCGATTCCTTGGACGGGAAATAGCGGAAGAAGGTGCTCGGCGACACGTCGGCCGCCTCGGCGATCTGTTCGACGGTGGTCGCGGCGAAGCCGTTCTCCTCGATGAGGCGAAACGCCTCGCGCCGGATGGCGCGGCGGGTCTTGATCTTTTTGCGCTCCCGTAGGCCCAGGGGAGCCTCAGTCACCTGCATGAGCCGATTGTCGCGCATCGAGCCCTCGCCGTGGGTTCGCGACATCTTGCGTTGCAGAGTTCTGACAAACGGGTCCGGGCCGTTGCGATTTCTGCGTATCGCCCACGTAACTGTGCACACGCAGTCCGGTAACAGTGCGTCTTTAGCGTCGAGTGGTCACTGCCCGCGCCCCATTCAAGCCAGGAGTCCCACCAGATGACCTCGACCATCACCCCGGCATCGCAGCCCGCGCCACCGCGCGAGTCTCGCAAGGGGCGGCATTGGATCGATGACTGGCGGCCCGAAGACCCCGAATTCTGGGAGACGACCGGCAAGCCGATCGCCCGGCGGAACCTGATCTTCTCGATCTTCGCCGAGCACGTCGGATTCAGCGTCTGGATGCTGTGGAGCATCGTGGTGGTGCAGATGACGGCCGGGGCGCACGGGCACCCCGCCGCGTCCGGGTGGGCGCTGACCGCCAGCCAGGCCCTGTGCCTGGTGGCCGTGCCCAGCGGTGTTGGGGCGTTCCTGCGGCTGCCCTACACCTTCGCGGTTCCGCTCTTCGGCGGCCGCAACTGGACGACCATCTCGGCGGCGCTGCTGCTGATCCCCTGCCTGCTGCTGGCCTGGGCGGTGAGCCACCCCGGCATCCCGTTCGGCGCCCTGGTGGCGATCGCCGCGACCGCCGGCTTCGGCGGCGGCAACTTCGCCTCGTCGATGGCCAACATCTCGTTCTTCTACCCGGAGAAGGACAAGGGCTGGGCGCTCGGCCTGAACGCGGCCGGCGGCAACATCGGGGTGGCGGTGGTGCAGAAGATCATCCCGCCCATCGTCATCGCCGGCGGCGGGATGGCGCTGTCGCGCGCCGGACTGTTCTACGTGCCGCTCGCGGTGGTGGCCGCGATCTGCGCCTTCCTGTTCATGAACAACCTCACCGAGGCCAAGGCCGACGTGAAGCCCGTGCTGGAGTCGCTGCGGCACCCCGACACCTGGATCATGTCGCTGCTGTACATCGGCACCTTCGGCTCGTTCATCGGCTACTCCGCCGCCTTCCCGACCCTGCTCAAGACGGTTTTCGGGCGCGGTGACATCGCCCTGGCATGGGCCTTCCTGGGTGCCGGCATCGGATCGGTCATCCGGCCCCTCGGCGGCAAGCTGGCCGACCGGATCGGCGGCGCCCGCATCACCGCGGCCAGCTTCGTGATGCTGGCGATCGGGGCGGCGGCGGCCCTGTGGTCGGTTAAGGCGGTCAACCTGCCGGCCTTCTTCGCCAGCTTCATGTTCCTGTTCGTCGCCACCGGCATCGGCAACGGTTCGACCTACCGGATGATCTCGCGGATCTTCAAGATCAAGGGCGAGCTGGCCGGGGGCGACCCCGACACCATGGTGGGCATGCGCCGCCAGGCCGCCGGTGCGCTCGGCGTCATCTCGGCGGTGGGCGCGTTCGGCGGGTTCGTGGTCCCGCTGGCCTACGCGTGGTCGAAATCGGAGTTCGGCAGCATCGAACCGGCGCTGCGGTTCTACATCGTGTTCTTCCTCGCCCTGCTCGGCGTCACCTGGTACTGCTACCTGCGCAAGCACAACGCGATCACGCGGGTGGGGATCTAGCGTCAGGACGGCTTCTGCCGGCCGCCGTATCCCTGCCCCTCCTTTTTCCACGGGCTGTAGTCGGCGATCAGCTCCTCCTGCGGAGGCCGTTGGTCTTCGGGAACGTGCTGCAGGTTGATCCGGATCCGGTACCAGATCGAACTGGGCCCGCGCATCCCGTCGACCAGGACGTCGATCGGCTGCAGTCGGCCGGCCGCCGCGGGATAGCGCTCGCGCCAGACGTCCAGCGCCGCCACCGCCTCGTCCTTGGTCTTGGTGCGGGCGATCTCGATCAGCGGCATCGCCGACTGCCGCCTGCCGCCGGTGCCCTTGCCGCGCGTGCCCGACCCTCTCGGGGCGCGCTCGGGCGGCCCCATCTCCTCGGCCAGCACCAGCAGCCGGTCGAGTGCGCCGACGGCGTCGTCCATCCCGGCCCAGGGGTCGCCCAGTTCGGCGAACCGGGCGGGCACGGTGTCGATGGTGAACGCCTCGGGCCGGCAACCGGCGACCTCGTCCCAGTGCAGCGGTGTCGAGACTCGCGCGTCCGGCGTCGCCCGCACCGAGTAGGCCGACGCGACCGTGCGGTCCTTGGCGTTCTGGTTGAAGTCGACGAAGACGCCCTCGCGTTCTTCCTTCCACCAACGGCTGGTCGCCGCCTCGGGCACGCGCCGCTCGACTTCGCGGGCAACGGTCTGCGCGGCCAGCCGCACCTGGCGAAACTCCCAGCGCGGCGCGATGCGGGCATAGATGTGAAAGCCGCGCGACCCCGAGGTCTTGGGCCACGCGGTCAGGCCGTAGTCCTCGAGCACCTCGCGGGCCACCAGCGCGACGTCCACGATGCGTCGCCAGGAGACCCCGGGCATCGGATCCAGGTCGACCCGCAGTTCGTCGGGGTGATCGAGGTCGTCGGCCAACACCGGGTGCGGGTTGAGGTCGACGCAGCCCAGGTTGATGGCCCAGGTCAGCCCCGCGGCGTCGTGGATCACCGCTTCGGCGGCGGAAGTGCCTCGGGCGTAACGCAGTTCGGCAACGTCGATCCAGTCCGGCCGTTTGGCCGGGGCGCGCTTCTGGAACACCGCTTCTTCCGTGATGCCCTTGACGAAGCGCTTCAGGATCATCGGGCGGCCGGCCACACCGCGCAGCGCGCCGTCGGCGACGGACAGGTAATAGCGGACCAGGTCGAGCTTGGTGTACGGGCCGCCGGAGAATCCAGTGGTTTCGCGGCCGCTCGCGCGGGGGAACACCACCTTGTCCGGATGGGTGATCGTGACCTGGCGCCCGGCCACCTCCAGCGAAACCGGACGGGTCATGCGGTTCATGCTAATTCGCCAGAATTTCTGGCCGTACTGAGACGGACGTCACATAAGGTGGATTCCATGCCTAACCTCCTCGGCCTCCCCGGTCAGGCCGCCGCGAAAGTTCAGCAATACGTCGAACGCGGCTCGGCCGAACTGCACTACGTGCGCAAAATCTTCGAATCGGGTGCCTTCCGGATCGAGCCGCCGCAGAACTACGCGGCGATGGCCGCCGACATCTACAAGTGGGGCGAGTTCGGCATGTTGCCGGCGCTCAACGCCAGGCGCCATCCCGACCGCGCGGCGTGCATCGACGAAGAGGGTGAATTCACCTACCAGGAGCTGGACGACGCCGCGCACGCGGTCGCCAACGGGCTGATCGACAAGGGTGTCAAGGGCGGCGACGGCGTCGCCATCCTGGCCCGCAACACGCGTTGGTTCCTGATCGCCTACTTCGGCGCCGCCCGGGTGGGCGCCCGCATCATCCTGCTCAACAGCGAGTTCTCCGGACCGCAGATCAAGGAGGTGTCCGAGCGAGAGGGCGCCAAGCTGGTCATCTACGACGACGAGTACACCAAGGCGGTCAGCAAGGCATCGCCGGAGCTGGGCAAGCTGCGGGCGCTCGGGACCAACCCCGACAGCGACGAGCCGTCGGGCAGCGAGGACGAGACGCTGGCCGACCTGATCGAGCGCAGCGACAAGAAGCCCGCGCCCAAGGCGAGCAAGCACTCGTCGATCATCATCCTGACCAGCGGCACCACCGGCACCCCGAAGGGCGCGAACCGCAGCACCCCGCCGACGCTGGCGCCCATCGGCGGCATCCTGTCGCATGTCCCGTTCAAGGCCAACGAGGTGACCTCGCTGCCCGCGCCGATGTTCCACGCGCTGGGATTCCTGCATGGCACGATCGCGATGTTCTTGGGCTCGACGCTGGTGCTACGCCGGAAGTTCAAGCCGCCACACGTGCTGGAAGACATCGAGAAGTACAAGGTGACCGCGATGGTCGTCGTCCCGGTGATGTTGTCGCGGATTCTCGACACGATCGAGAAGATGGACAAGAAGCCCGACCTGTCCAGCCTGAAGATCGTGTTCGTATCGGGATCGGCGCTGGGAGCCGACCTGGCCGAGCGCGGCCTGAAGGACCTGGGCCCGGTCATCTACAACATGTACGGCTCCACCGAGATCGCCTTCGCCACCATCGCCGAGCCCAAGCACCTGGAATACAACTCGTCGACGGTCGGGCCGGTCGTCAAGGGTGTGAAGGTCAAGATCTTCGACGACAACGGCAAGGAGCTGCCGCAGGGCGACGTCGGGCGCATCTTCGTCGGCAACGCCTTCCCGTTCGAGGGTTACACCGGGGGCGGCAAGAAGCAGGTCATCGACGGCCTGTTGTCGTCGGGAGACGTCGGCTACTTCGACGAGAACGGCCTGCTCTACATCAGCGGGCGTGACGACGAGATGATCGTCTCCGGCGGCGAGAACGTCTTCCCGGCCGAGGTCGAGGACCTCATCACCGGGCATCCGGACGTCGTGGAGGCGACCGCGATCGGCGTCGAGGACAAGGAATGGGGCCACCGGCTGCGCGCCTTCGTGGTGAAGAAGGACGGCGCCGACCTCGACGAGGACACCGTCAAGCACTATGTGCGCGACCACCTGGCCCGCTACAAGGTGCCGCGTGAGGTGGTCTTCCTCGACGAACTGCCGCGCAACCCGACCGGCAAGATCCTCAAGCGCGAGCTGCGCGAAATGGACGTCGACTAGCCCGGTACGGCTGGCGCCAAGCGAGTCAGCGGCGGTCTTTGATGGCGCGGGTGATCTGCGCTGTGAGCTTCGGATCGACCAGGAGCTGGTCGATGAGCGCGGTGAGGACCTCCTGGCCGGTCACCCGGGCGACCCCCAGCCGGTCGGCCGCCTCCCGCTGCCAGATGTCGAGCGCCCGGTGCGTGGCCGCCGGCAGGTCCACGGTGCGACGCGTCCGCTGGGTGCGACCCGGCTGGGCGGCCGGCTGGGCGGCGATGCGGTGGCCGCCTGGTTGCCCGAGGCTGGTGAGGCGTTCGGTCGGCGCGGCGTCTCCCGACGGGCCGCCGGCCGAGTTGGGGGCGCGAAAGGCTCCGACGCTGGGTCCGCTGTGGCTGCTGTTGAAGTTCACTTCGGTGTCTTCCTCCGTGAGTGCCAATCAGTAAATCAGCGCTCGGTGCCGTTGTGTCAATACTGATTCTGTCACCGAGGCCAGCGTAAGTCGCGTCGCCGGGCCGCCCGGGGGCCGGTCGGCCGCCGGGCGCGTCGAACCGCAGTTGCGTGCCGCGCACGCCGGCCCGTTCCGCAGATTCTCTCGCAAATGGATAAATGTAGCTGTCTGCATGTAACCCGGTTGCGTGTGATGCTGAATGGCGTGGACAAGTTCGACGTGAAGGGCGCGGAATCAGCTAATGCGATAATGCGTGAAAGCGGACGTCAGTAGATACGCGTTCGGTGAGCCAGTAATTCAGTAGATTGTCCTTGAACTGGGCAAACTGGGATGGTGTGGCGTCGGCATCAGTATTTATGAAGAACTGAATTGCATAAATTCGCATCGGAAATAGGCGGTAGTATTCGGCCCGGTACGACGTCGTTGTTGTCTAATTCACAATCCAAAAAGCGAATTGCACTTGTTTGCTCAGAAATGTCCCACTAACGTCGTTGTTATCGATAGCAAGTGGTTGGAAGGAATGACTCTAATGATCTTCGGGCGATCATTACGCGGCGCGGCCGCAGGTGTCATAGGTGCCGGGGCTGTGGCCGGCGCGCTGCTTATCGGCGGCGCCCCCACAGCTGCGGCCGCTCCTGCGCCCGCAGCCACCACCAGCTTCGCCAGTGCCGGGCCGCACAGCGGACCGGGCTTCATCCCCGATCGCCCCGGCGGTCGTGGATGGGGCGGCCATGATGGTCGGGGAAATGGCAACTGGGGGCACGGCAATTGGGGTCACGGCAACTGGGGCCGTGGCTACTGGGGCCCCCAGCACTGGTGGAACTGGTGGTGGTGACCACCATCTCCGCGCGGTAAGCGGCCGTCGCCGACACGCCAACCCTCGGGATGGCCGACCGCGTATGGGGGGACCCATGCCGGCCTGACTTAGTCAGGTCGGCATGGCCCTGTTTGGGAGACTTTTCGCGACGGCTTACGGGTCGCGCGGGAGGCCCAGCAGCCGTTCGGCGATGATGTTCAGCTGCACCTCGGAGGTGCCGCCGTAAATCGTGGTGGCGCGGCTGGCCAACAGGTATTCGCCCCACTTGCCGGGCAATTCGTTGGGGTCACCGATCGCGGCATCGGTGCCGAACGACGAGACCGCGAATTCGGCATAGCCCTGGCCGGTGCGCATCGACAGCAACTTGGAGATCGCCGCCGACGGCATCGCATCCCCGCCGGCGAGCGTCAGCAGCGTCGAGCGCAGGTTGAGCACCTTGGCCGCGTGGCCCTCGGCGATCAACTGGCCGGCGCGATGCTGGGCGATCTGGTCGAAGTGGCCGTCACGGACGAACTCGACGAACTGGGCCAGCGTGGCCAGAAAGTTGGCCTCGCTGGACCCGATCGACACTCGCTCCGCGGTCAGCGTGTTGCGGCTGACCTCCCAGCCCCGGTTGACCTCACCGAGCACACACTCGTCGGGCACGAACACGTCGTCGATGTAGACGGTGTTGAACATGGCGTTGCCGGTGAGCTCGCGCAGCGGCTTGACGTCGACGCCTTCGCTTTTCATGTCCAGCAGGAAGTAGGTGATGCCGGCGTGTTTCGGGGCGCTGGGATCCGTCCTGGCCAACAGCGCGCCCCACTGGGAGAACTGCGCGGCGGTCGTCCAGATCTTCTGGCCGGTGATGCGCCAGCCGCCGTCGGTGCGGGTGGCCTTGGTGGTGAGGCCGGCCAGATCCGATCCGGCGCCCGGTTCGGAAAACAGCTGACACCAGATCATTTCGCCGCGGAAGGTCGGCGGCAGGAACCGTTGCTTTTGCTCCTCGGTGCCGAACGCCACGATCGACGGCACGATCCAGGTCGCGATCCCGGTCTGCGGCCGCTTGACCCGCCCGGCGGCGAATTCCTGGGCGATGATGATCTGCTCCACCGGGCCGGCACCCCGCCCCCATGGCCTCGGTAGATAGGGCAGCACCCAACCACCCTCGGCGATGGCGACCTTGCGTTGCTCACGCTCGATCTCCTTGAGCGCGGCGACTTCCGCGCGAATTTCCGCCCGCAGCTTCTCGGTGTCAGGGTCGAGATCGATGTCCACCGCACGCATCCCGGTGGTGGTGGCCGTGTCGACCACCTTCTGCGGGTAGTCCGCACTGCGGCCGAAGGAGGCGGCCAGCAGCAAGGCCCGGCGGTAGTAGACGTTGGTGTCGTGCTCCCAGGTGAAGCCGATCCCGCCGTGCACCTGGATGCAGTCCTGCGCGCAGCGCTGGGCGGCCGCCGGCGCCAGCGTCGCCGCCACGGCGGCGGCGAACTCGACATGCGAACCCGCTGTGTCCCAATTGTTTTCGCGGGCTTCATCGATCGCGCGGGCGGCATCCCAGACGGCCGCGGTGGCCCGCTCGGTGTCGGCGATCATCTCGGCGCACTTGTGCTTGATGGCCTGGAACTGGCCGATCGGCCGGCCGAACTGCTCGCGGATCTTGGCGTAGTGCGAGGCGGTGTCGGTCGCCCAGCGCGCCACACCGATGGCCTCTGCGGACAGCAGCGTCGTCATCAGCGCGTGCGCGGTCGCCATGCTCAGGTTCGTCAGCACGACGTCCTCACCCACCTCGACGGCGTTGGCTCGCACGTGGGCGATGGGTCGTAGCGGATCGAGGCTCCTCACCGGCTCGATCTCGAGCTCATCGGCGCGCAGCACCACCCAGGCCTCGCCGCTGTCGATCGCGACCGGCAGCACCAGCAGCGTGGCCTGCCCCGCCGCGGGCACCGCGCGGACTTCGCCGCGGATCACCAGCGAATTGGCGTGCCGGGTGGCGGTCAGCGCACTGCAACTCAGGCCGAAGGAGGCGATCTCGGCGCCCGACGCCAGCTCGGCGAGCACCTTCGCGTCCGGGTCGTGCGCGGAGATCAGGGCGCTGGCGATGGCCGACGGCACGAACGGGCCAGGCACCGCCCCGTAACCGAATTCGGCCAGCACGATGGCCAATTCGAGGATGCCGAAGCCCTGGCCGCCGACGGACTCGGCCAGATGGACGCCCTGCAGTCCCTGCTCGGCCGCCGCCTGCCAGTACGGCGGAGGGTTCTCGAGGGGAGTCTCCATGGCCGCGTGCAGCGTCTCCGACGGCGCAACGCGCGCCACCAGCGATCGCACGGAATCGGCCAGCTCTTGATGCTCGGGATTTATCGCGATCGGCATTGGTCGCCTTCCGTTGCTGCAGGACGCCGTTTCGGCCAAGTACCTTCCAAGCTAACAACCAGTCGGTTGGTTGACGACATGGGCTCGTGGCCTCCCGCTGCCGGGCGCCGCGGGTCGCCACCGGCCGTTCGCGGCGATCAGCGCCACCGCTTGTTGATCCATTGGGCGATGGTGTCGGCCTGCTCGGTGCGTGCGCCCGGGGTGGTGAAGTAGTGGTCGGTGTCCACCGAGGCCTGCGTCTTGTCGGTGCCGGCGAGCGCGTCGAAGATGCGTTGGGCATCCGAGGGGAACACCCCGGTGTCGGCCTCGGCGTTGATCACCAGGGCGGGACAGGTGATGCGGGCCAGGTGCGGTTCGGCGCGGGTTTGGGCCACCCGCAGGCTCCACATGCCCAGCCAGTTGCGCAGCGTGCAGGCCGCCGCGATGCCGTGCGCCGAGCGGTTCGCCTTGGCCGGCGCGCCCGCGTAGCACATGTTGGGTGCCCGCCTGGTGGGCTCGATGCTGGCGTCGACCATCCGGGGATCGGCCCAGGTCCGCATCACCGAAAACGGCCGGTCGGAAAACCCCGCCGCGCGAACGCGTTTGAGCTCGGTCTCGGCCCAGTCGGTGATGGCGTGGTTGCGCGCGGTCTGCGCGCTGCGGTATCGGGCGAGAAACTCCGGCGAATAGGGCGGCCCGTTGCGCTCGTTGAACAGGTCGAGGTCGTCGTCGGTGGCGACGGGGTCGTTCTCGTCGACGACGGCGGCGTCCATCCAGGCGGTGAGCACCTCCGGGCGTCCGGGATGGGCGGCGGTGGCCACGTACCCGTCGGCGGGCGGCAATTCGGTCACCCCTACCGCCGGGCGCATCCCGTCCAACGCAGTGACGTTGGGATCCACGGCCTGTGACTGGTAGGCGGCCATCAATGATCCGCCTCCCGAATTGCCCAGCAGCACAACGGTGTCCACGCCCTGGATCTCGCGCAGCCAGCGCACCCCGACACCGATGTCGACCAGCGCGTGGTCGAGCAGGAAGCTGCTTTCGAAGCCGCGAAACCTGGTGTTCCAGCCCAGAAACCCGACACCGCGAGTGGCCATGTAGTCGGCGAGATAGTGCTCGGAGAAGTCGATCTGGTAGTGCGTGGCGATCATCGCCACCTTGGGTTTGCGTCCCACCCCCCGGTGATACAGCCCTTGGCAGGGGTGCCCGCCCGCGCCCGCACGCCCCGCGGTGCGCGACGGCAGCCCGATGAATTCCCGGATCACCCCGGCGCCGGTACGACGAGTCAATTCAGCGGTCCTCCTGACGCGTAGATGGCCCGGTAATAGATGTTGGCCAGGGTTTGGACGCACGCGTGGTCGTCGGGTTCCACCGCACGCGCCCCGGCGAGCTGCAGGTAGCAGAACTGGTTGAACATCGCCACGATGGCCTCGGCGATCAGCCGCGGATCGTCGTCGGGGCAGTGGCCGTCGGCCTGGGCGCGCCGGACCGACTCCGCGATGAAAGAGACTGGTATCTCACAGATCTCGGCCCAATACCGGGCGAAGTCGTCGTTGATCATCGCCAGCTGCGACACGCTGATCACCTCGGCGAGCCGGCTGCGGTAGGTGTGCCAGTGCGCGGCGGCGGCGGCGTAGGCGCGTTCACGTTCGGACAGGCCGTGTTCGGTCACCGACTGCGCGCGCTCGGTGGCCTCGTCGCGAAAGCGCAGCGCCCACTGGCGCACCATCGCCTCTTTGGAGTCGTAGTAGTTGTAAAACGACGCCGCCGAACGGCCCGCTTCCGCGGCGATGTCCGCGATGGTCGTGGCCAGCACGCCTTTGCGCGCGATCACGGTGCGGGCGGCCATATCGATGGCGGCCTGCGTCCGCCTGCCTCGACGGGTGGGAAGCTCGGCGGGCTGGCCGTCGCGGTCAGCAGGGGACGCCGCGGTCGACACCTACGCACCTCCCTGGGCCAAAACTGAAACTGATGTTAGATTCAGATTTGGATCTTGGCCAGGATCGTCAAGCCGGGACCGAGGGGAGCCACCAGATGATCAAGCCGCACAACACCAACCCGGAATTCGAACTCGGCGGGATCAACCATGTCGCCCTGGTGTGTTCGGACATGGCGAAAACCGTGGACTTCTACAGCAATATCCTCGGCATGCCGCTGATCAAGTCGCTCGACCTACCCGGCGGCGCCGGCCAGCACTTCTTCTTCGACGCCGGCAACGGCGACTGCGTCGCCTTCTTCTGGTTTGCCGACGCCCCCGACCGGGTGCCCGGAATCTCGTCGCCGGGCGCCATTCCGGGCATCGGCGACATCACCAGCGCCGTCAGCACCATGAACCACCTGGCCTTCCACGTGCCGGCCGAGAAATTCGACGCCTATCGCCAGCGCCTCAAGGACAAAGGGGTGCGGGTGGGGCCGGTGCTCAACCACGACGAGAGCCCCATGCAGGTGTCCGCGACCGTGCATCCCGGCGTCTACGTGCGCTCGTTCTATTTCCAGGACCCCGACGGCATCACCCTCGAATTCGCCTGCTGGGTGAAGGAATTCGAGAGCGGCGAGGCCAAGGCCGTGCCCCGCACCGCGGCGGACCGCCGGCCCCCGGTGGGTGCCGCCCACTGATCCCACCGGGCCGAGCCGGAGGATGGTTTCATGACCGACGGCATTCTGACCGACGCGCAGATCGCGGCGTTGACCGCTGAGCAACGCCGGGAACTGATCACTCGGCTGGAGCAGCCGGTGGGGGAGCTGATCGACCCGGAGTTCCTGGCCCGGGTGCGGCGCATCCGATTGAGCCTGATGATCGGTGGCTCCATGGCGATGGTCCCGTGGCTGGGGTACCTGTCCGTGACGCTGCCGGAGAACTACGTCGCGCACAACTGGCCGATCACCTGGGTCGGCTTCGACGTGCTGCTGGTCGGGTTCATGTTGACGACGGCGGTGCTCGGATACCTGCGTCGTCAGCTGCTGGTGCTCGCCGCCTTCACCACCGGGGTTCTGCTGATGTGCGACGCCTGGTTCGACCTGATGACCGCCGGGCCCAAGGACATCTGGCTGTCGGTGATCACGGCGCTGCTGATCGAGGTGCCCCTGGCGATCTTCATGATCACCAGCGCGGTGCGCATCCTGCGGCTCACCATGATGCGGTTATGGCTGCTGCACCCCGGCATGCGGCTGTGGCATCTGCCGCTGTTCCCGTGAGGCGCTGAGGATTTGGCCGGAGCCGCTCCGGTTGGGGCGGTGCCGGCCGTCAGACGAGCCGAACAACGCTCTCCCGAGACTTGGCCCCGGGCAGGCGAATCGGCGTCGGACCGACTTTCGCATGGATACTATTTGGTACGCACCAGCCGGCCATGCGACCGGTTGGCGGAGAAAGGTTACCGCACCGTAGATGATCGCGCGGGAGAACGCGAGTCTTCGTAAAACCGCGAAATCTTCACCCCCGTCAGCTAGCGTCCACAGCAGCGACACTAGGGGGTGCAGCGACGCGGTAGTTCAGCCCAACATACCGGGAACACGTCGCGAGATTTTCAACCTGAGACCGAACAGATGATGCGCCAAACGCCAAGCGCTGATTGCACTTTCACCGCCCCCAGATCGCACAACAGATGTCGGTACTCACAGCACAAGGACTCGACGACATGGTCGCACTCGGAAACATCAACGAATGGCAGCCGCCACACGGCCCGGCTACCATGTGGATGGCCGCGCCCACGGCGCTTGAAGCGGCACGCGCCGCCCGGCGAAGCGATCTGGCACCGAGTTATCAACAGAATCAACACCTCTGGGCCGCTTACCACGGCAAGACTCTGAACCGGCCGCTTCCCCGATTGATGATCGTGGCGTGGGACATCCCCGGAACCTGTGACGTCGAGGCGATGACCGCGACGATCAATGGCCATGTGCGCCGCCAGGACACATATCACTACTGGTTCGAATTCGACAACGGAATCTTTGTGCGCCGCGAACTCGAGGACCCCGAAGCCATCGAATTCGTCCCCGTCGCGCTCGGGGAGATGACCCCGGATCAGGCGCGCAACCACGTCTTGACCACGACTCCGCACACCCTGGAATGGGGTTGCTTCACTTACGGGATCGTCGCGCACGCCGACTATTTCACCTTCTACGCCAGCGTCGACCACCTGCACATCGACGGACTGTCCGCCGCCCTCATCTTCCTCGACATCCACCTGATGTATCAGGAACTGGCGCAAGGGGGGCACTCCCATGCCGCGCTGCCCGAGGTGCGCAGCTATCGCGACTACGTTGCGCGGCAGCGCGATAAGGCGGCGGCCCTGGACCTGTCGTCTCCGGAGATCAAGGACTGGATCGCCTTCGCGCGTGACACGGACGGCGACTGGCCGAGCTTCCCGCTGCCGCTCGGTGACATCTGGGCCAGCACCAAGGGCGATCTGCTGACCGTCGAACTGATGGATGCCGCCGAGACCGAGGCCTTCGACGCCGCCTGCGTCGCCGCCGGAGCCCGGTTCATCGGGGGAGTCCTGGCGTGCGCGGGTTTCGCCGAACACCAATTGACCGGCAAACACACGTATCACGGGTTCACGGCCAAGGACACCCGGGTGCCGGGCACCGACACGATGACCGTCGGCTGGTTCGCCAGCCTGA
The DNA here is from genome assembly GCF_001673415.1 of Mycobacterium sp. 1165196.3. NCBI lineage: Bacteria > Bacillati > Actinomycetota > Actinomycetes > Mycobacteriales > Mycobacteriaceae > Mycobacterium > Mycobacterium sp. 1165196.3. The sequence continues at coordinate 19,879 of NZ_LZLU01000067.1, forward strand.
TTCCCGTCACCGTGCCGATCGCCGGCGAGACGTTCGCCCAGGCGGCCAGGGCGGCGCAGAAGTCGTTTGACGACGCCCAGCGCCTCGCGGACGTGCCGGTCGAGCGGGCCTTGGAGTTGGCGACCCCCGACGAACTGGGGATCAAGCTGCCCACGCAGCTGCCGATGATGCTGTCCTTCCTGGACTTCCGCAAGATTCCCCTCAACGGGCTGTGGGCGGAGACGAAGTTCGGCACCTACGGCGACAGCCTGTCCGCCGGCGGGATCAACATGTGGATCAACCGGCAGGCCGAGAACACCACCGTGACGATGTCCTTCCCGGACAACGCGATCGCGCGCGAGTCGGTGCTCCGCTACATCGCGGCACTGACCCAGGCGTTCGTGCGCGTCGCCAAGCCCACCCTGGATGAGCCGGTCGTGGCCGTGCCCCAAGCGAATTCGGACGGGCCCTACCCCGTCGCGCCGAACGCGGACGACAACGAAGCGGCCTGACCATGAGCAACGTGCTGGACCTGGCCGATCAGACCCTCTTTCTCGGCGAACGGGCCACGGGAGCCACCAGCCTGTTGCAATGCGTCTGGGTGTACGACCGCGCCGTCGACATCACCGGGCTGCGCGAGTTCCATCACCAGCTGGGCAGGGGACGGTTGTCGCGCCGCATCGAGCGGTCGCCCTTGCCGTTCGGCCGGCATCGCTGGGTGGCGCCGAACGACCGGTGCGCCCTCGAGATCGTCGGCGCGCCGCGGCCACGCGACGGGATCGACGCCTGGCTGGCTGAACAAGCCACCCAGCGTCCGGATGCCGAGTACGGGCCCGGCTGGCACCTTGCGGTGCTGCCGTTCACCGACGGCGGTGCGGCGGTCAGTCTGGTCACCACGCATTGCCTCACCGACGGGGTCGGGCTGTGCGAGGCGTTGGCGGATGCGGCTTCCGGGCGTCGCGACGCGATCCGTTGGCCCGCCGCGGGGGCGCGGCGGCGGTGGCGGGCAGTACGGGAAGACGCGCGCCAAACCCTAAGCGACGCGGGCGATGTCGGTCGTGCCGTCGGTGCGGCCGCCCGAATGCTCAGTCAGGGCCGTGACGCGGTGCAGGCCGCGTCCGCCGGGAAGCCGTCGACACCGCCGACCGCCGGAGACGATCCCATCACCCTGCCCGCGACGACGTTCTTCGTCGACGCCGGCGAGTGGGACGAGAGGGCCGGCGCCCTCGGCGGCACCAGCAACGCGCTGCTCGCGGGAATGGCGGCGCGCCTCGCCCAGCGAGTGGGACGCGTCGCGGCAGACGGCTCGGTCAACGTGGGGATGCCCGTCAACGAGCGCACCCCCGGCGACAGCCGCGCCAACGCGGTCACGAACGTCGACGTCACGCTGCAGCCCTCGGCGATCGGCACGGACCTGCGCGAGATCCGCGCCGTGATCAAGCAGGCCCTGGTTCGCCATCAGGATGTGCCCGACGAGCGGTGGGCGTTGCTGCCGCTCGTTCCGCTGATCCCCAAGCGGCTGTTCCGGCGGCTGATCAGCGTGGTCACCGGCGGCGCAACCACCGTCGTCTCGTCCAATCTCGGTGTGCTGGATCCGGCGGTGAACCGACCGGATGGCGGCGAGGCGGACTGCTTCGCGATGAGGTCGGTGTACCCGGGCGTGACCAGCGCGACGATGCACCGCACCAACGGGGCGCTGGCATTGCTGTCCGGGCGGGTCGACGGCACGGTCTTCGTCTCCGTCCTGGGCTACCAGCTGGGCCGCCGAAACTCGAATGACGAGCTGCGCCAAGCCATCTACGGTGTGCTGAGCGACTTCGCGCTGACCGCGACGTGGGACTGGCGGACGTTCAGCCGGGTGTGAATCAGCCGCGGGATGCTAAGCGTCCGCGCCCGTTTCGGTGAGGCGGTACAGGTTCGGCTCGGCGAGCTCGTCGAGCAGCGCCGCCAAGTGGTCGACGAGCTGATCCGGTTCGAGTCGGACGTCACCGGCCAGCCAGGCGCTGATGGTCTGGCCGACGCCGCCCACCACGAAATGCGCGGCGGCCTTGATGCGTTCGTTCGCCGGAACCCGTAGCGCTTGGCCGACGTGCTGCCCGGACAGCATGGCGAACAGCGCGCTCGACTCGGCACGTTTGCGCACGATCACCGGATCGGCCAGCTGCGTGCTGAACAGCAGGCGCCCCACCCGGGGGTCGTCGGTGATCGTCCGCACGATGTTGGCCATGCCCGCGCGGGTTTGCTCACCGGCCGGCACCGCGGCCACCGCCGCCTGTGTGGTGGCGGCCAGCTCGGCGACGACCCAGTCGAACACGCACGCGACGAACTGGTCCTTGTCGGCGAAGCTCTCGTAGAAGTACCGGGCGGCCAGGCCGGCGCTGCGGCACACCCCGCGCACGGTGACCGCCGAGATATTCTGCTGCTCGGCCCCGAGCAGGTCCAGACCCGCGGCGAGCAGCCGATTACGGCGGGTGGCCAGGCGCTCTGCGGCCTCGACCCCGCGGTACGGCCGTGCGCTGGACGTCTCGCTCATGGAAACCATCTTGACACTAACGCCCAGCCGCGACAATATCAGGAAACAAGCGTTCGCACATTAGCGGACCGGCGCCGCGGGAGGACCTGAAGAATGGCTATTCACGAGCCGGTGCACCGGCCGATCGGGCACGTCGAGCGCAGGGTCACCGACCCGCCCCGGCCGCAGCGGCGCCGGCGGCGGCGGGCGCTGGGTATCGACGAGGGATTGATGGGCGTCGCGTTGCTGGCCGGCCCGGCGAACGTGATCATGCAACTGGCCCTGCCCGGTGTCGGCTACGGCGTGATGGAGAGCCGCGTCGAAAGCGGCCGGGTCGACCTGCACCCCATCAAGCGCGCCCGCACCACCTTCACGTACCTGGCGGTGGCGACCAACGGCACCGACGCCCAGAAGGACGCCTTCCGCCGCGCGGTGAATCGCGCTCACGCACAGGTGTACTCGACCCCGGACAGCAAAAGCCCGGTGGCCTACAACGCTTTCGACCCCGAGCTGCAGCTGTGGGTGGGGGCGTGCCTGTACAAGGGCGGGGTGGACATCTACCGCATGTTCATCGGTGAACTCGAGGGCGAGGACGCCGATCGTCACTATCGCGAGGGCATGACGCTGGCCACCACCTTGCAGGTGCCGCCGAAGATGTGGCCCGCCGACCGTGCGGCGTTCGACCGCTACTGGGAGGAATCGCTGGCCAAGGTCCACATCGACGACGCCGTGCGCGAGTACCTCTTTCCCATCGCCGCCAATCGCATTCGGGGCGTCAAGCTGCCGGCTCGGCTGCAGCGCCTCTCCGACAGCTTCGCGCTGTTGATCACCACGGGGTTCTTGCCGCAGCGGTTCCGCGACGAGATGCGGCTGCCCTGGGACGCGACCAAGCAGCGCCGCTTCGACAGGCTGATCGCCGTGCTGGCGACGGTGAACCGGTATCTACCGCGGTTCATCCGCCAGTTCCCGTTCAACGTCTTGCTGCACGACCTGGACCGCAGGATCAAGAAGGGCCGGCCGCTGGTCTAGTGCGCAGGGCGGATCCGGCCGCCTGTTGAAAACGATAATCATATTCATTAGGCTCCTCAGTCTGGTAACCCTTCCAGCCTGAGGAGTGCCTGATGACGGCCCCGATTTTCATGGCCTCGCCGCCCGAACTGCATTCCGCGTTGCTCAGCAGCGGTCCGGGACCCGGGCCGCTGCTGGCGGCGGCCGGCGCCTGGTCGCAGCTGAGCGCCGAATACGCCTCCGCCGCAGAAGAATTGAGCGCCTTGCTGGCCGGAGTGCAGGCCGGGGCGTGGCAGGGTCCTAGCGGTGAGTCCTACGCGGCCGCGCACGCGCCGTACCTGGCCTGGTTGACCAAGTCCGGCGCCGACAGTGCGACGGCCGCCGGTCAGCACGAGGTGGCGGCGGCGGCGTATACCGCGGCCCTGGCCGTCATGCCCACGCTGCCGGAGCTGGCCACCAACCACGTCGTGCACGGGGCGCTGGTGGCGACGAATTTCTTCGGCGTCAATACGATTCCCATCGCGGTCAACGAGGCGGACTACGTGCGGATGTGGACGCAGGCGGCCATTACCATGTCCACCTATCAGGCGGTGTCCACCGCGGCGGTCGCTTCGACACCCCAGGCCGATCCGGCGCCCTCGATCGTGAAATTTCATGCCTCACACGACGACTCGGAAGATCCGGACCACGACCCCACCATCGACAACCCGTTCAACGACTTCATCGCCAACATCCTGAAGAACTTCGGCATCAACTGGGACCCCGCCGAGGGCACGGTGAACGGGCTGGACTACGACGCCTACACCAACGCCGGGCAACCCATCTTCTGGGTGGTGCGCGCCCTGGAGCTGCTGGAAGATTTCGAGCAGTTCGGCTATTACCTGGTGCACAATCCGGCGTTGGCCTTTCAGTATCTGGTCCAGCTCGCGCTGTTCGACTGGCCGACGCACATCCTCGAGATCTTCACCAGCCAGCCCGAACTGTTCGCTCCGGCGCTGCTGATCGTGGCCGCCCCCTTCGGTGCCGTCGGCGGTTTCGCCGGGCTGGCCGGCCTGGCGGGCCTACCCCACCCCGCGGTCGTGCCGGCGCCCGTGCCGGTCCCCGCGCCGGCACCGTCGGCGTTGCCAGCCGTCGCCACCGCGCCCAGCCCCGCAGCACCGGCCGCGGCTCCGGCCACGGCCACGGCGCCGTCGCCCGCCCCGACAACGAGCACGGTGGCCAGTGCGCCGCCGGCTCCGCCGGCTCCGGGCGCCCCCGCGGCGGGCTTCTTCCCTCCCTACGTCGTCGGCCCCCCGGGGATGGGCACCGGCTCGGGCATGAGCGCCGGCGCGAGCTCGAGCGCGAAGAGGAAAGCGCCCGAACCGGACACCGCCGCCGCCGCGGCAGCCGCCGCCGCGCGGGAAGCCGCACGCGCGCGGCGGCGACGGCGGGCGACGCAGCGCGGGCACGGTGACGAGTTCATGGACATGAACGTCGACGTCGACCCGGACTGGGACGCCCCGCTCGCATCGGACCGGGGTGCCGGGGCCCTCGGGTTCGCCGGCACCGCCCGCAGGGACGCGGTCGCCCCGGCGGCCGGATTGACCACGCTGGCCGTTGACGAGTTCGGTAGTGGCCCAACGGTGCCGATGACGCCCGGCACCTGGAGTCCCGACGACGCGGCGGCGCGCGGCGACGATCGCAACGCCTAGCACCGGGACGGCCCCTGGAGGCCGACGCGACCACGGCGTGCGCTGCGATAATGACGCGGTGCAGACGCTGAAGTCCGGGCGCAGGTTGCGCCCGGGGTCGATGGAAGTGCTGGTGGCCCTGCTGCTGGGCTGCGCGCTGGCCGCGACGACCCTGCGCAACGCGGTGTTCAACAGTGCGGCCCTCTCGACGGTGGGCACGGTGTTCTGCGGGGTTTTCGTGCAGGCGATTCCGTTTCTGGTGCTCGGGGTGGTGGTCAGCGGGCTGATCGCGACGTTCGTGTCGCCGCAGCGGTTGGCGCGTTGGTTGCCGCGCCGGCCGGCGCTGGCCGTCGTGGCGGCCGGTGTCGGCGGGGTCGCGCTGCCGGGCTGCGAGTGTGGGTCAGTTCCGTTGGCGCGCCGGTTGTTCGGCGAAGGCGGGGCGACCGGGGCCGCGGCATTGACGTTCATGCTGGCCGCGCCGGCGATCAACCCGGTGGTGCTGGTGGCCACGGCCGTGGCGTTTCCGGGTGCACCCAGGATGGTGTTCGCCCGTATGGGGGCGTCGCTGCTGACCGCGGTCGTCATGGGCTGGGCGTGGTCGCGCTGGGGGCGGCCGGAATGGATCACCCGCCGGCCGCCCGCCGCGCAGACGCAGGGTGAGTCGCGATGGGTGGTCTTCACCGAGGCGGCCCGTCACGACTTCCTGCAGGCCGCATCGTATTTGGTGCTCGGCGCGGCGGCGGCGGCGTTGCTTCATGTGGCGGTGCCGCAGTGGGTGTTCGCGCACCTGGCGACCGACCTCGCCCTCGGGGTCGCGCTGATGGCCGCCCTGGCGGTGGTGCTCGCGTTGTGTTCGGAGGCGGACGCCTTCGTGGCGGCCAGCATGACCATGGTGCCGCTGTTGCCCCGGCTGGTGTTTCTTGTCGTCGGTCCGGCCGTCGACGTCAAGCTGTTCGCCATGCAGGCGGGCATGTTCGGCCGGGCGTTCGCCGCACGCTTTGCGCCGTGCACGTTCCTGGTGGCAACGGTGAGTGCCTGTGTCATAGGGCTTTTCGTGTTGGGAGCCCGGTGATGAGTCGCGAAGCCGAGAACACGGTGTTGCTGTTGGTGGGTATCAGCATCGCCATGATCACCGCGTCGGGGGTGTTCACCCGTTACGTCAAGCCGGGCCTGTTGCCGTGGCTCGCCGTATCGGCGGTGGTGCTCATCGGTTTGGCGCTGGTGGCGATCATCGGCGACATCCGCCGCGGTGGACCCCGGACCGCTGACGCGGCCGGCGAGCACGGCCACGAGCATTCCCACCGGCGGGGCATCGCCTGGCTGTTGGTGGTCGCGGTGCTGGTGCTGATGTTCGTGGCGCCGCCGGCGCTGCGGCCCTCGGCGGCCGCCCCGTCGGTGACGTCGGTGTCCAATGACGTTCTGAACAAATCGTTTTCACCGCTGCCGCCGGGCCCTGCGCCGGAAGTCTCGCTGCCCGAGGTGCTGATGCGAGAAGCGCACGACACGACCGGATCGTTGACGAACCGAACGATCACCGTCACCGGCTTCGTGCTCAACGAGGCGCAGGGCGTCGACCTTGGCCGCATCGTCATCATCTGTTGTGCGGCCGACGCCCAGCTGGCCCGCATCCATCTGCGCGGCCCGGCCGCCGGGGGCGCCTCCGGCCTACCGGACAACACCTGGATCCGGGTGCAGGGTCAGGTCATACCCGCACCGCGACAACCCAATTCGCCGGCCATCCCTACGCTGCAGGCGACCACCGTCACCCGAGTCGATGCCCCGCCCAACCCCTACGCCTATCCGCGCTGACCGTCAGTTGCCTTGACCGCCTGTCCAGCGTTGATGGCCCCCGAGTCGATCCGGGACGGGCGCGGTTTCCCACTGTCCGAGCTCGAGCCACTCGCGCAGTTCGGCGGCCGCGTCGCCGTCGGCGATGGGGCCGATCCACTGGGCCGGGCCGCAGGCCACCCGGTCGTTCGTGCAGGGCTGCAGCACGGCCATGACACCGCCGCCGGTCGGGCGGGACGCGCAGGTGAGTGGTCCGAGCATGCAGGAGGCGGTGACCAGCATGGAGTGCGGGCAG
>NZ_LZLU01000068.1:0-1679 GCF_001673415.1 Mycobacterium sp. 1165196.3
CTGTTCAGGCGGTATCAGCGGAACGGCTTCGCGCAGCGCGTGCGCGTTGCGGAAACTCGCGGTGCCCGACAGGCTCAGCAGCCACCCGGCGTCCACGCAGCGGCGGGCCATGGCCGCGTCCGAGGAAAAGCAGTGGAAGATCACGGCGTCCGGGGCGCCCTCGGCCGCCAGCACGTCGAGCACGTCGGAGTCGGCGTCCCGGTTGTGGATCATCAGCGGTTTGCCGCAGCGCTTCGCCAGGTCGATGTGCCAGGCGAAGGCCTCCCGCTGCACGGCCGGCTCGGCGCAACCGTCCAGCCGACCCGGCCAGTAGAGGTCCAGGCCGGTCTCGCCGACGGCCACCACCCGGGGATGGGCCACCAGTCGCTCGATCTCGGCGCGCGCGGCGTCGTCGAGCGCGTCGGCCCGGGTGGGGTGCAACGCCACCGCGGCATAGACCCGTGGGTCCCACTCGGCCGCGCGCGTGACCCAGCGCGCCGAGTCCAGGTCGTCGGCGATCGTGACGACCGCGCCAACCCCGACCGCCGCGGCGCGGTCCACGATGGCCCGCACCCCCTCGGCGTCGGCGGCGCCACACGCGTCCAGGTGCGTGTGCGCATCGACGAGCGGGCGCAACGGCTCGGGGGCCGGGGGCGGCTGACGTTTGGAGCTCACGCGCACACAATATGGGCCCCCAAATAAGGTTGAGGGCGATGAGGCCCTATTACGTCACCACCGCGATCACCTACCCCAACGGCGATCCGCACATCGGGCACGCGTACGAGTACATCGCGACCGACGCGATCGCCCGGTTCAAGCGACTCGACGGGTTCGATGTGCGGTTCCTGACCGGCACCGACGAGCACGGCCTCAAGATGGTCGAAACGGCGGCGGCCGAGGGCATCCCGACGGCCGAGCTGGCCCGGCGCAACTCCGATGTGTTCCAGCGGCTGCAGGAACGGTTGAACATCTCCTTCGACCGGTTCATCCGCACCACCGATCCCGACCACCACGAGGCGTCCAAGGAGCTCTGGCGCCGGATGTCGGCCGCCGGTGACATCTACCTGGACACCTACTCGGGGTGGTATTCGGTGCGCGACGAACGGTTCTTCGTCGAATCGGAGACCGAGCTCCTCGACGACGGGACCCGGCTGGCCACCGAGACGGGCGCCCCGGTGACGTGGACCGAGGAGCAAACGTACTTCTTCCGGCTCTCGGCCTACACCGACAAGCTGCTGGCCCACTACGAGGCGAACCCGGATTTCATCGGACCCGACGTGCGGCGCAACGAGGTGGTCAGCTTCGTCTCGGGCGGGCTGCGCGACCTGTCCATCTCGCGCACCTCATTCGACTGGGGCGTGCAGGTGCCCGAGCACCCCGACCACGTGATGTACGTCTGGGTCGACGCGCTGACCAACTACCTGACCGGGGTCGGCTACCCGGACACCGAATCGGAACGGTTCCGGCGCTATTGGCCGGCCGACTTGCACATGATCGGCAAGGACATCATCCGGTTCCACACCGTGTACTGGCCGGCTTTTCTGATGTCGGCCGGAATCGAGCTGCCGCGAAGGGTTTTCGCGCACGGGTTCCTGCTCAACCGCGGCGAGAAGATGAGCAAGTCGGTGGGCAACGTGGTCGACCCGATCAACCTGATCGACACGCTCGGCGTCGACCAGGTGCGCTATTTCCTGCTGCGC
>NZ_LZLU01000069.1:0-6226 GCF_001673415.1 Mycobacterium sp. 1165196.3
GACGGGGAGAAGGAAACGATCGCCTACTGCCGCATCGGCGAGCGGTCGTCGCACACCTGGTTCGTTCTTTATGAATTGCTCGGGCATCGGAATGTGAAGAACTACGACGGCAGTTGGACGGAATACGGCTCCCTGGTGGGCGCCCCGATCGAGTTGGGAAGCTGATATGTGCTCTGCACCGAAACAAGGACTGACGTTGCCCGCCAGCGTCGACTTGGAGAAGGAAACGGTGATCACCGGTCGCGTCGTGGACGGCGACGGCCAGGCAGTGGGCGGCGCGTTCGTCCGCTTGCTGGACTCCTCCGACGAATTCACCGCCGAGGTGGTGGCGTCGGCCACCGGTGACTTCCGGTTCTTCGCCGCACCCGGATCCTGGACCCTGCGCGCCCTGTCGAAGGCCGGCAACGGCGACGCCGTGGTGGCTCCGTCGGGCGCGGGCATCCACGAGGTCGACGTCAAGATCGCCTGACTCACCAGCCGCCCCAGACGCGGACACCGCGGGACGAATAGACTTGTCCCCGTGGTGCTGTTCTTCGAGATCATGCTGGTTGTGGCGGTCGTGGTGATTTCATGGTTCGCCCTGTACACCCTCTACCGGCTCATCACCGACGAGTCGTGACCCGCGCCGGCGACGATCCTGCGGGCAGCGAAGGTGAGGAGCGGCGCGCATGACCTCAGCCGGCGACGATCCTGCGCGCAGCGAAGGTGAGGAGCGGCGCGCATGACCCCCGATCAACCGTTCAGTTCCGCCGGCTCCGGCGATCGGGCCGTGGCCGCGGCCGCTGAGCGCGCCAAGCTGACCGCCGGCCGCAACATCCCCTCCTACGATGACCTGCCCCTGCCCGCCGACACCGCGAACCTGCGCGAGGGCGCCAATCTGAGCGATGACCTGCTGGCGCTGCTGCCGCTGGTCGGCGTGTGGCGCGGGGAAGGCGAAGGTCGCGGGCAGGACGGGGACTATCGGTTCGGTCAGCAGATCGTGGTCTCGCACGACGGCGGCGACTATTTGAATTGGGAAGCCCGCTCGTGGCGGCTCAGCGAGACCGGCGACTATGAGGAACGCGGTTTGCGCGAGACCGGTTTCTGGCGCTTCGTCAGTGATCTCGACGATCCCGGCGAATCCCACGCGATCGAACTGCTGTTGGCCCATTCGGCGGGCTACGTCGAACTGTTCTACGGCCGCCCCCTGACCCAGTCGTCCTGGGAGCTCGTCACCGACGCGCTGGCCCGCAGCCGGTCGGGCGTGCTGGTCGGCGGCGCCAAACGCCTCTACGGCATCGTCGAGGGCGGCGACCTGGCCTACGTCGAGGAGCGGGTGGACGCCGACGGCGGTCTGGTGCCGCATCTTTCGGCGCGGCTGTCCCGGTTCGCCGGCTAGCAACGGCCCGCGGCCGCCTTTTTCTGCGTGTACTGTTCGACCTCCGAGCATCCGATGGGCGACGATATGCCCCGGAAGGGAGGTCGGTCGGATGCGTCCCAAGCGGTCACCCTCGCCTGTGGTGCGCCGAGCGGTCAGCGCGACCGGCCTGCTTCTGATCCTGTATCTGGCTGTCCTGGATCTGCGGCCCTCGGTCCTTGACGCGCTGCCGGCCTCGCTGGGATGGTTCGGCCGGCCCGGATCGATGCCGACGCTGGCGATCGTGGTCACGGTGCTCATCGCGGCGTGTGTGCTGACCTTCCGATCGGACAGCAGCCACCGGGTGGTGGGGGTTTCGTTCACCGTGATCGCTGCGTTGGTCAGCATGGGCGCTGTGCTGGGCCTCACCTCCTACTGGGGATGTCACGACGCCAATCACCCGGCCTTCTTCACCCCGCTGATGGCGACGGCCAGCCTGGTCAAGGGCAGCACCGGTGACTTCTCGGTGAGCGGGCGAACCTGCCCGAACCCCACGCCCGTCGGGCTAGAGCTGGCCCGGATCGCTGCGCTGGCGGCGATTTTCACCGGATTGGGCGGCGTGGTGGTCGGCGTGTTCCGGTCGCAGGTGGACCGGCTGCGGGCCAACCTGGCCGACTCGGTCACGGTCATCGTCGGGGTCGACGCCGACACCCAGTCGATGATCAGCGCGGTGGCGCGCACGCTGGACCGGCGCAGCACCCTGGTGGTCGTCACCGGCGCCAGCGACGACCGCGTGGCGCGCGCCCGCCGACAGGGCGCCCGGGTGGTCCTGGTGGACTTCGACACCCCATCCACGCTGGTGTCACTTCGACTGTGGCGCAATCTTTCTCGGCTCTACCTGATGGCACCCGATCCGGCGATCAACCTGCTGTGGCTCGACCTGATCAGCCGCCGGCTCTCCGAGGTCGCCCACAAGCGGCGGCTGCCGCTCATCGTGCGGATGGACGACCCGTGGCTGGCCCAGGCGTGGCGTGCCCAGCAGTTCGGTGGCTCCGACACGCGGTGGGCGGCCGACGTTGTGGGCAAATACGAGGTGACGGCGGGCAGGCTCCTGGACGCCATCAGCGCGACCCGCCGGACGCGACGCGTGTTCGTCTGCGGCACTTCGCAATTGACCCTTGCCCTGTGCGCCAATCTAACCCAGCGCGCTTTGGAGCGCGACTTCTACACTCCACCCGACGCGGTGCCGCTGCCCGCGCTGACGCTGGTCGAACGCGACGCCGAGGATTACCTGGCCGATCACGAGTTCTACCGTCGGCAGGCCGGATTCGTATCGGAGGGGCCGAAGATCGACGCCGTGGCCCAGCTGCCGACCGTGCCGACCATGCTGAAGCTGATCGGCGAGGCCGACCCGGCCGGCTGCGCGGTGATCTTCGTGGACGCCCACGCCGCGACGACCGCGGCCCGACTGGCCGCCCGGTTCCCCGAAATGCCCATCCACGCCTCGGATCTCAACACCAGCATCAGCGACGACTCGATCCAGGTCGTCGGCCGGCTGCAGTCCTACTCGCTGGTGCTCGACACCCAGGAGGGACTGGTTCAGGACGCGTGGGAGCGCGCGGCGCGGCTGATCCACGAGCGCTACGTCTCGACGATCGACCCGGGAGCGCCGCGGTCGGCCGCCGCGATGCCGTGGGCCGAACTCGACGAGTTCTACCGCGGCTCCAACCGCCGCCAGGTACGCAACGCCTTGTGGATGGTGGAACAGATTGCCGGACATACCTGGAACACCTGGGGCAGCCCCCCGGCGCAGTTGTCCGGCCGCGACATGGCGGGTTTGGCGCCGACCGAGCAGCTGGCGTTGATGGGGTTCGACCACCACGCGGCGATGAGCATGGCCCAGGCAGAGCATGAGGACTGGTGCCGTTACTACCGCCGCAACGGCTGGAAATACGGTGTGCCACGCGATGATTCACGCAAGATTCACGACAAGTTGGTGGACTGGCCGACCGTCGAAGCCAACCCGGAGCTGCTCAACGCCGCGGTGCGCAGTCTGGCCGGAACCTTGTGGAGCCTGCGGCAGCTGGGCTTTCGCTCACGCCCGCTGTGGCAATCCTTTTCCCGCGTGGGCACGGTCGCCGCGGAGCAACGCGAGACCGGGTGGACATGGACGTCGGATTCGGGCCACATCCTGCGGGCCGACGCCGGGGACTGGGCGATTTCCGAAGACGGCAAGGTCTGGTCGGTGCGCGACGACATCTTCCGCGACACCTACGAACCCGCCGGCGACGGGCGGTGGCGTCGCAAGGGACGGGTCCAGGCGCGCCCGGCGCAGCCCGGCGAGGTCGTCAACACCCTGGAGGGACCCGCGGCGGCGGCCGACGGCGACTGGGTCGTCCGCGGGCAGGGCGGCGAGCAATGGCCGGTTCCGGGTGAGGAATTCGCGCGACGCTACGCCGAGATCCGGTCGTCCGACGACGCCCAGGTTCTCGATCGGGGCAACGGCTGAGTTCAGCCCGCCTCCGTGCCAAATGGCCCTGAATTTGCGCCTTCTGACCGGACCCAACACTGATACGGTATCGGCGCACGTGCAATAGCCGACGAGGCTTCGCCCGAGTTAGTTCGCTCCGCCTCACCCAAGGAGACTTCGATGGCGCTGTTCATCAGCTACTCGAGCCAAGACAGGTCGACGGTCGACGCCCTGACCACCGCGCTGCGGCGCGGACAGCAGCAGGTGTGGTTCGACCAGGAGCTCGGCGGCGGGGATTCCTGGTGGAACAAGATCTTGGAGCAGATCCGCTCGTGCGACGTGTTCATCGTCGCGCTGTCGAACAACTGGCTGCAGTCCAAGCCCAGTCAGGCCGAGTTGCGCTACGCGAGGGCCCTGAACCGGCCGATCCTTCCCGTGCGCATCGGCGACGTCGACAGCATGCGCGTGAATCCCCTTGCGGCATTGCAGATCATCGACTACCGCGAGCCGACCGTCGACGCCGGCATCCAACTGGTCACCGCGGTGCACGCCCTGCAGAGCAAGCCGGTGCCGTTGCCGGATCCGCTGCCCGAAGAGCCACCGGTGCCGTTCGGGTACATCACGCGGCTGGGCAATATCCTCGCCGAAAAGGAGCTCAGCCCGCAGCAACAAACGCAACTGCTGATCGAACTGCGGTCCGGGCTCGACGAGGACGGTGACGACCCCAGCGCCCGCGGTGACATCGGCCAGCTGCTGCGCATGCTGCGCCTTCGCCACGATGTCACCTACCGCACCCGCACCGAAATCGACAACGTACTGGCCGAAATCGAGGCCAAGAACAACGCGGCGGACGCACCGGCAACCGGCGCCACGGAGCAGGCGGCGGCGACCGCAGCGAAAGCGCCGGCCGGGCCCGCGCCCTCCGCCGGGCCGTCGGCCAAGGCCCCCGTCCCGCCCGCGGCGGGCACCGGGTCGAACAAGCGGCTGCTGATCATCGGCGGTGCCGCCGTCGCGGTGATTGCCGCGATCGCGATCGTCGTCGTGTTGGCAACGCAGGGCGGCAAAACCAAGGCACCCAAGGCCGGCCCCAACTCGGCCACGGACGCCGGATCAGCGGCGGCAGCCGGTTCGGGCCCGACGGCCGCGAACGGCGCGAAGCTGGACTCCTATCTGCTCGGCCCCGCCGAGGTCGGCGCCATCATCGGCGACCAGAACCTGGTGGTCTCCGAGAAGGCCGGGCAGCTTCGCAACCTGAGGGCGACGCTATCCAACCCGAACTGCAAAAACGCCTGGGAGCCCATCGAGAGCTCGGTCTATCAGGGAGCCGACGGCTACACCGCGGTGAGTGGGCAGGCCGTACACACCGCCGGCGAGAACCCGCCGCATCGGGTGTACGAAGCGGTTGCGGCGTTCTCGTCGCCCGAGAAGGCCGCGGCGTTCGTGGCGGCGACGGCCGAGAAGTGGCGGGCCTGCGCGGGTCAATCGATCACCATGAGCTTCAACGGCAAGTCGTCGGGCTGGGCTTTCGGTGAGGTCACCGGCGCCCCGCCCAAGGTCTATCAGCAGAGAACGGAAGCGGACGGGACCCGGGTCTGCCACCACGCGTTGCACGCGGCGTCCAGCGTCGTCGTCGACCTGCTGGTGTGCGGCCCGGATGCCGGCACCGGTCAGGCCGGCAAGCTCGCCGGGGAGATCGCCGCGAAGGTGAACCAGTAACCGCCCCGGACATGGATCGGCCCCCGAGCCGTATTCCAGGTTGGACAAACCGGAAGCTCGGGGGCCGGGTGACTGCGGGGAATTCGCTAGCGCACGTGTGACGCCAGCTCTTCCGAGCAGGTGCTGCTAGCGCGCAGCCACCTCACATGTCCATGAAGCTATCAATTTCGCGGACCACCTCCTTCCTTGTGTACGGCCGACCGTACCCGCGGATCGGCCAGCCGACAACAGAATTCAGCGCTCAGCGATCGCTGACGATGGCGGCGTCGATCAGTTCGGCGAATTCCGCGGCCATCGGCGCCGGCGGCAGCGCGCGGCCGTCGAGCGTGTGCACACGGGCGGCCAAGGTCATGCTGGAGATCAACCAAACGCCCTGGGCGGCAACCAAATCCGCGACGCGCAGCGCCCGGTAGTCGCAGTCATAGCCCTTGTCCCTGGCCACCTCGAACAGGGCCTGCTGGGTGGTGCCGCGCAGGATCGGATACCACGGCGGCGGGGTCAGCAGGAGCGGATGATCCTCCGGCGTCTCGGGGGCCGTGGCGATCACCACAGTCGAGCGAGGGCCTTCCAGGATGTAACCGTCGGTGCTGACGAAGATCACGTCACCGGCGCCCTGACGGGCGGCATGGCGCAGGGCCGCCATATTCACCGCGTAGGACAGGGTCTTGGCGCCGGCCAGCAGCCACGGCATCGCGTCGACGCCG
>NZ_LZLU01000070.1:0-3269 GCF_001673415.1 Mycobacterium sp. 1165196.3
CGCCAACTGGTCGCCGGTGCGGTCGACGGCGGCCGCGGCGTCCTCGATGCGGCGCAGCACCGGCTCGGTGACCGCGATGGTGGTGAGCTCGGCGCCGATCCGCTCGCGATCCCGCTCGATGGCGTCGATCCTGGCCAACCTGGCGGTCAGCCGGTCGGCCTCTTCGCGGTCGGCGAGCCGGTCGACCGTGCACCGCGCGGAGTCGGCCTGGCGGTGCAGCTCGGCCAGGGCCTCGGTGGCCTGGTGCAGCGCGGCGTCGGACGCTTCGGCCTCCGCATGCGCCGCGGCCTGGGCGGCGGCGGCTTCTTCGGCCTGCGCTTGCGCTTCGGCCACAGCCTCGGCGCGCGTGTCGATTTCGGCCAGCAGTTGCCGGCGTGCGGTGTGGGCGCCGCCCGCGGCGGTGGCGGTGGCGACCGCGGCGTCGGCGACCAGCTGGGCTTCGCGCTGCTGCGCGGTGAGCGCGGCGACGTTATCGGCGGCTTCCTGCGCGGCGGCCACCCGCGGGCCGGCGGCGATCCGTTGCTGGGAGAGGTCGGCGACCTGCTGGGTCAACACGGCGTGGCGGGCCACCCGCTCGTCGACCTCGGCGACCGCGGCCGCGCACTCGGCAACCGCGGCCTCGGCGTCGGCCAGCCGAGCGATCGCGGCGGCCCACTCGCCTGTAGGGCGTCCGGTCGGGGTGAAGTAACGCCCGTATTCGGCGTCGATGCGTTCGATGAGCAATGGCTCGGTGCCGCACAACCCTCCGCTGTCGCCGGCGGCGACATCGAGCGCGCGGGACAGCGCGTCGCACCCGGACAAATCCACCGCGGCGGTCGACGCGGACTGCAGCACCCGCTGGGCATGCCACAGGTCGCTGTCCACCGTCTCGGCCAGCATCGCCCGGACCCGCTCGTGGGCTTCGTCACCGGTCAGCTGTTCGCGGCACGGCCGGATGACCGTCAGCTCGGTCTCACACTTCTTGTGAAACCGCTTGCGGTAGACGAAACGGTAAGGGCCGCAGCTTATTTCGGCGGACACCTCGGAGCCGACGTCGCTGTGGGTGGGCTTGACCTGTTTGACTTCCTTCTTCGTCGAACGGTCCCGGGCCTCCAACAGCAGGTCCAGGGCTTCGATCATCGACGACTTGCCGATCTCGTTCGCGCCACACACCACCACGACGCCGTGATCGGGGAATTCGATGTCCCGGTGCGAAATCCCGCGGTAGTTGGTCAGGATCAGCCGGTGCAGCTTCACGCCGCACCCCGGTCGGTGAGGCGCAGCAGCAGCGCCAGCGCGGCCTGCGCGTCCACGGCGGTGGCGGGGTCCTCCTCGCGCGCCGTCGCCACCAGCTCTTCGACCGCTGCGGCGGCGAAACCTCCGATGCCCAGATCGCTGAACTCGCCGTCGGCCGGGATCACCGCCAGGTCGGTGTGGCTGTCCCACGTGCGCAGGTGGCCGAATAGCCGTGCGTATTTGTCCAGGCAGGCGTCCAGCGCGGCGCGGTCGGTGACCGTCAGCGAACCGGTCAGCGCCAGGCGCACCACGGTCCGGTCCTTCTCGGTCATCAGGTCGAGGTTCAAGTCGAGATCGGCGATGTCACGGCTGGAGTCGACCTGTCGGCGCAAGGTGACGAACCGCCAGCTTCCGACGTGTCGCGGCGTCACGGACACCGCGCGTTGCGGGTCGGCCTCGTCGACGTCGACGATCAGGACATGGCCTGGGTCGGCTTCCACGTCGTCGAAGTTGGTGACCTCCGGGGAGCCGGAATACCAGACCCGGCCGCTGTCGCCGACCCGGGTGAGCGAGTGCTTGTCCCCCAGCGCCACATAGTGCACCGCACCGCGGGACAGCGCGTCGTCAACGGTGGCGAGCCGGATCAGCGAGGGCTTGTCCCGATCGGGATCCAGGACGTCCACGCCGCCGTGCGCCACCAGGATCCGGGTGCCCGCGGCAGCGGGCAGGTCGTCGAGGACGTCGGCGACCAGGTCGGTGGTCGGGACCTTCGACCGCCACGGCGCGGCGACGATTTCCAGCCCGGGACGCACCTGGTGCACGCCGGCCCGGTCGAGCACCACGACGTTGTCGGGACGCTCGGAGGTGAACAGCGCGCTGCTGTACACCGACGAGGCGTCGAGGGGATCGTGGTTGCCCGGCAGCAGGTACACCGGAATTCCGATGGCGCGCATGGCTTCCAGGGACTGCCCGATGACCTTGGGCGGAAGCTGATTGTGTTCGAAGACGTCGCCCGACACCACGACGAACTCGGCGCCCACCTCGGCCGCCAGGGCGCCCAGACCGGAAACCGCGTCGCGGCGAGCCGCCGAATACCGCGGCTGGGCGTCACCGGCGAGGAAGTGCCGGGTCATGCCCAACTGCCAGTCGGCGGTGTGCAGGAATCGCATGCCGGCGACCCCCTTTCGAAGTGCGTGTTTACCTGGGCATCGAGAGTTTAGGTCTGCGCACCGACAAGACGCGGGACCTCGATCGGCAGGTCTTGGTCCGAGAAATCCGGCAAGATCGTCTGGGCCTGTGCTGCGCGCCGAGCCGGAGCGGTCGCGAATTCTAAATGAATTGCGCGAGTGTGAATCTATGGCGATTTGGGCGAGGTGGTCTTACATCCTTGGCACGGTCGATCACCGTGCGACACCGTGACCCCCACGAAATTATTTGCGCGAGTGTGAATCTATGGCGATTTCTCGGCCGATTTTTGTCGGTGGGTGCCGCTAGTTTGGCGGTGTGAGTGATGAGCAGGATGTCGAGGCGGCGTTCGACGCGCTCGATGCCGCCTGGGATCGCGTGTGCGCGCTGAACGTCGATGCCCTGAAGCCCCGGCAGCAGTTGGCGGTGTTGGCGCGCTGCGAAAAGCAGCGCCGGCGCATCCCAGCCGTCGAGCACCCCGTGATCAATTCCCTGGCCCGCCAAGCACCGTCGGTCGAACTCGGCGGCACAGCAGTCCAGGCCATCGCCGAGGCGACCCTGATCAGCCGCGCCGAAGCCGCCCGCCGCCTCAACGAGGCACGCGATCTGGGCCCGCGCCACGGCCTGACCGGCGAACCGCTGGGCCCGATGCTGCCCGCCACCGCCGCCGGACAACGCCGGGGCGAGCTGGGCGCGGGCCAGGTGGCGGTGATCCGCAAGTTCTACCACCAGCTGCCCGGCTGGATCGACATGCCCACCCGCGAGCGGGCCGAAGCGCGATTGGCCGCCGAAGGCAGCCGGTTTCGCCCCGAACAACTCGCCGGGCTGGCCCGCACCCTGGCCGACTGCCTCAACCCCGACGGCACCTA
>NZ_LZLU01000071.1:0-52299 GCF_001673415.1 Mycobacterium sp. 1165196.3
GGCCGACCTGCCGCTGCACCCGGGCTTCGCGGCCAGCTGGCAGCGGCTGCGCACCGCGCCGGCGGTGCTGCCGCTGGGCGACGGCGACGAGCGACGGCGATACCTGCCGCGCACGATCGAGATCGAGACCGGCGTCTTCGTCTGGTGCATGCCCGGGCCCCCGTCGGAGGCCGACCAGGCGCCCTCGCAGCTGGCCCGCCGGATCAGCGCGCTGCTGCCAGCGCCGAACTGAGCCGCGTGGCCGCGGCCCGCGGGTCGGCGGCCGCGGTGATCGCACGCACCACCACGATGCGCCGGGCGCCGGCGTCGAGCACCTCGGGCAGCCGGCGCTCGTCGATGCCGCCGATGGCGAACCACGGCTTGTCGGTTCCCAGCCCGGCGGCCACCTTCACCAGCGGCAGCACCGCCGGCGCGGTGCGCAGCCGCTGCCAGCTGGCCGCGAAGCCCGGGTGCAGCGGCAGGTCGGCCACCTCGTTTTCGGCGACCCAGCGCATCTCGGCGCTTTCCCGGTTGGGCACGGTGTGCAGCAACTCGTCGGCGTCGGCGATCACGGTGGTGTAGCTCCACTGCGTGCCGGCGATGCCGGCGACCTCGGCCGTGACCACCGTGGCGCGCACCGCCAGCCGGTCGCCGAGCAGCCCGGCCTCCTCGTTCGCCTCGCGGACCGCCGTCTCCTCCGGCGTTTCGTGGCTGTCCCGGGCGCCGCCCGGCAGTCCCCAGGTGCCGCCCTGATGGCTCCACACGGCGCGATGCTGCAGCAGCACCGCGGGCGTACCGTCGGACTGCGGGGCCCGCAGCAGCAAACCCGCCGCGCCGTACCGGCCCCAGTAATGGGCGCCGCTGTCGGAGATCACCCAACCGTCACCGTCGCCCTGCACCGATTCAGGATATGCAGACTTGGTTGGGGCGTCGCCAATTGCGTCTGCCTCCACCCATCCACCCGAACATGCTCTTAGACTTCGCTTATAGAGGTCCGTGCAGCGAAATCGAGTGGCCGAGAGATGAGGGCTGATCAAACGTGACGGTTGAGCTGGCACACCCGTCGACCGAGCCGCAGGGATCGCGGTCGCCGGCCGAACCGGCTCATCCCCGCTGGTGGTTCATCTCCACGACGCCGGGACGCATCTTGACCATCGGCATCGTGCTGGCCGCGCTCGGCGGCATCAGCGCCTTCGCCACCTCGACCACCATCAACCACCGGCAGCAGGTGCTGACCACGGTACTCAACCACACCGAGCCGCTGTCGTTCGCCGCCGGCCGGCTCTACACCACCCTGTCGGTGGCCGACGCCGCGGCGGCGACCGCGTTCATCGCCGAGGCGGAACCACAGCCGGTGCGCCAGCGCTATGAGCAGGCCATCACCGACGCGTCCGTCGCCGTGACCCGGGCCTCGAGCGGGCTCACCGACGAACCGCTGGTGCAGCTGTTGGGCCGGATCAACGCCGAGCTGGCCGTCTACACCGGCCTGATAGAAATCGCCCGGACCAACAACCGGGAGGGCAATCCCGTCGGCTCGTCGTACCTGTCGGAGGCTTCGGGCCTGATGCAGTCGACGATCCTGCCCGACGCGGCGCGGCTGTATCAGGCGACGTCGGAGCGGGTGGACGCGGAAACCACCGCGTCGACGCAGATCCCGGCCCCGGTGATCATGGTGGTCGGCGCCACCGTGATCTTCGGCGCGTTCTCGCACCGCTGGCTGGCGCGGCGCACCCGCCGCCGAATCAACCCGGGGCTGGTGGTGGGCGCACTCGCTATTCTCGTCATGGTGGTTTGGGTTGGAACTGCGCTGACCATTTCTACGACGGCCAGTCGTAGCGCGAAGGACACTGCCGCGGAATCCCTCAAGACCGTCACCAACGTCGCGATCACCGCCCAGCAGGCGCGCGCCGACGAAACCCTGTCGCTGATCCGCCGCGGCGACGAGGAGAAACGCAAGCAATCCTTCTACCAGCGCATCGATTCCATGCACCGCCAGCTCGACCAGTACATGTCCCGCAGCGACGCCGTCGACAAGCCGGACCTCGAGGGCGCCGACCAGCTGTTGCTGCGCTGGCGGCAGGCCAACGACCGGATCACCTCCTACATCTCGGTGGGTAACTACCGGGCCGCGACGCAGGTGGCGCTGGGCAGCAGCGAGGAAGACTCCACCCCCGCGTTCGACAAGCTGGAAGACGAGCTGGTCAAGGCCATGGATCAGGGCCGCATCACGCTGCGCAACGACGTCATCAACGCGCGCAGCGGACTGTCCGGCGCCCAGGTGGGTGGCGTGGTGCTCAGCCTCGGCGCCGCCATCGCGGTGGCGCTGGGCCTGTGGCCGAGGCTGAAAGAGTATCGATGATGCTCGGCCTGCGGATGCTTCGCCGGGCGGGCGCCGCGACCGCCGCGGTGGTGGTGCTGGCGGGTTGCGGGCACACGGAGTCGTTGCGGGTGGCCAGCGTGCCGACGTTGCCGCCGCCGACACCGGTCGGCATGGAGCAGTTGCCGCCGCAGCCGCCGCTGCCGCCCGACGGCCCGAACCAGAACTGCGACCTGACCGCCAGCCTGCGGCCCTTCCCCACCAAGGCGGAGGCCGACGCCGCCGTCGCCGACATCCGCGCCCGCGGCCGGCTGATCGTCGGCCTCGACATCGGCAGCAACCTGTTCAGCTTCCGCGATCCGATCACCGGCGAGATCACCGGTTTCGACGTCGACATCGCCGGCGAGATCGCGCGCGACATCTTCGGGGCGCCCTCGCACGTCGAGTACCGGATCCTGTCGTCGGACGAGCGGGTCACCGCGCTGCAGAACTCCGAGGTCGACATCGTGGTGAAGACCATGACCATCACCTGCGACCGGCGCAAGCTGGTGAACTTCTCGACCGTCTACCTCGACGCCAACCAGCGCATCCTGGCCCCGCGCGACTCGTCGATCGTCAAGGTCTCCGACCTGTCCGGCAAGCGCGTCTGCGTCGCCAAGGGCACGACGTCGCTGCACCGCATCCAGCAGATCGATCCGCCGCCGGTCGTGGTGTCGGTGGTCAACTGGGCCGACTGCCTGGTGGCGATGCAGCAGCGCGAGATCGACGCGGTCAGCACGGATGACTCGATCCTGGCCGGGCTGGTCGAAGAGGATCCGTATCTGCACATCGTCGGGCCCAACATGGCCACCCAGCCCTATGGCATCGGGGTCAACCTGAACAACACCGGACTGGTGCGGTTCGTCAACGGAACCCTGGAACGGATCCGCCGGGACGGTACGTGGAACACGTTGTACCGCAAGTGGTTGACGGTGCTGGGTCCCGCGCCGGCCCCGCCCACGCCGAGGTATCTGGACTGATGGCCGAGCCGGACAAGCAAACCGAGCAGCCGGAATCCGACCCGGAAGACGTGGCGGACGTGGCGCCGGGCACCCAGCCGGCCGACGTCCAGACCGGCGCGGCGACCGGGCGGCTGCAGGCCACCCAGGCGCTGTTCCGTCCCGATTTCGACGACGACGACGATGACGACGACTTTCCGCACATCTCGCTGGGCGCCCTGGACACCGATCCGCAGGACCGCTTGACGGTCGCGACGCGATCGCTGCCCGCGGTCCGCCAGCTCGGCGGCGGCCTGGTCGAGATCCCGCGCGGACGCGACATCGACCCGCTCGAAGCCCTGATGACCAATCCGGTGGTGCCGGAATCCAAGCGCTTCTGCTGGAACTGCGGAAAACCGGTGGGCCGGTCCAGCAAGAAAGCCAAGGGCACGTCGGAGGGCTGGTGCCCGTCCTGCGGCAGCCCGTATTCCTTTCTGCCGCAACTTAATCCCGGCGACATCGTCGCGGGCCAGTACGAGGTCAAGGGCTGCATCGCCCACGGCGGTCTGGGGTGGGTCTATCTGGCGGTCGACCACAACGTCAACGACCGGCCGGTGGTGCTGAAGGGTCTGGTGCACTCCGGCGACGCGGAGGCCCAGGCGATCGCGATGGCCGAACGACAGTTCCTCGCCGAGGTGGTCCACCCGCAGATCGTGCAGATCTTCAACTTCGTCGAGCACAAGGATCAGCACAACAATCCGGTCGGCCTCATCGTCATGGAGTACGTCGGTGGGCAGCCGCTCAAGCACGGCAAGGGTGAGAAGCTGCCCGTCGCCGAGGCCGTCGCCTACCTGCTGGAGATCCTGCCCGCGCTGAGCTATCTGCACTCCATCGGCCTGGTCTACAACGACCTGAAGCCGGAGAACATCATGCGCACCGAGGAGCAGCTCAAGCTGATCGACCTGGGCGCGGTGTCGCGGATCAATTCGTTCGGATACCTCTACGGCACACCGGGATTCCAGGCCCCCGAGATCGTGCGGACCGGGCCGACGGTGGCCACCGACATCTACACGGTGGGCCGCACACTGGCCGCGCTGACGCTGAATTTGCAGACGCGCAACGGCCGCTACGTCGACGGCCTGCCCGAGGACGACCCGGTGTTGACCACCTACGACTCCTTCCGCCGGTTGTTGCGCCGCGCCACCTCCCCCGACCCGCGGCGCCGGTTCGGCAGCACCGAGGAGATGTCGGCGCAGCTGATGGGAGTGCTGCGGGAGGTGGTCGCCCACGACACCGGCATCCCGCGGCCCGGCCTGTCGACGATCTTCTCCCCCAGCCGCTCGACGTTCGGGGTGGACCTGCTGGTCGCGCACACCGACGTGTACCTGGACGGCCAGGTTCACTCGGAGAAGCTGACCGCCCGCGAAATCGTTACGGCACTGCAGGTTCCGCTGGTCGATCCGGCCGACGTCGCCGCCCCGGTCCTGCAGGCGACGGTGTTGTCCCAGCCGGTGCAGACGCTCGATTCGTTGCGCGCGGCCCGGCACGGCACGCTGGACGCCGACGGCGTGGAGGTGTCCGAGTCGGTGGAGCTGCCGCTGATGGAGGTCCGCGCGCTGCTGGACCTGGGCGACGTGGCCAAGGCCACCCGCAAGCTCGACGACCTGGCCGAGCGGGTGGGCTGGCAATGGCGGCTGGTGTGGTACAAGGCCGTCGCCGAGCTGCTCACCGGCGACTACGACTCGGCCACAACGCATTTCACCGAAGTGCTGGACACCTTCCCCGGCGAGCTGGCGCCCAAGCTGGCGCTGGCCGCCACCGCCGAGCTGGCCGGCGACGTCGACGACCACAAGTTCTACGAGACGGTGTGGAAGACCAACGACGGGGTGATCTCGGCGGCGTTCGGGTTGGCCAGATCACTGTCCGCCGAAGGGGATCGGGCCGCCGCGGTGCGCACGCTGGACGAGGTGCCCGCCACCTCCCGGCACTTCACCACCGCGCGGCTGACCAGCGCGGTGACGCTGCTATCCGGCCGCACCAAGAGCGAGATCACCGAGGAGGACATCCGCGACGCGGCGCGGCGGGTGGAGGCGCTGCCGCCCACCGAGCCCCGCGTGCTGCAGATCCGCGCCCTGGTGCTCGGCTGCGCGATGGACTGGCTGGAGGACAACAAGGCCAGCACCAACCACATCTTGGGCTTCCCGTTCACCGAGCACGGGCTGCGGCTCGGCGTCGAGGCGGCGCTGCGCAACCTGGCCCGCGTCGCCCCCACCCAGCGGCACCGCTACGCGCTGGTGGACATGGCGAACCGGGTTCGCCCCACCAGCACGTTCTAGCGGTTCGCGTTAGGCGCGACTCGGGGCCCGGTTGGGCGCCCGTTTGGGCGCGGCATCCGGCCCGCGTCCCGTCGAGTGTGAATCGTGGGCGTTGAGTGTGAACCCTGGGCGGCGACACGCCGACAAACCACACCGTAGTTTCACACTGAAAGCCGCTATTTCACAGTCGATTTCGTCAACGCTGCACGCACCCGGTGGATGATCGCGGCGGGCCGGTCCTCCGCGACGACCCGGACGACGATCCACCCCAGCCGCTCCAGCGTTTCGATCCGGCGAATGTCCTTGACGTACTGGCGTCGGTCGGTGCGGTGTTGGTCGCCGTCATACTCGACGCCGACCATGGCGTCCGGCCAGCCCAGGTCCAGGTAGGCGATCGGCAGGCCGTCGGCCCCCAGCGCCGGGATCTGGGTCTGCGGCCGCGGCAGTCCCGCGTCGATGAGCAACAGCCGCAGGTAGCTTTCCCGGGGCGACTGTGCGCCCGCGTCGACCAGCTCGAGCGCGGCCTCTAACGCCCGCAGCCCGGGCGAGCGAGGGTGCGCCATCGCGACCCGCAGCACGTCGTCGACCTTGAAACCCGTTGCGCGCGCGAGGGCGTCGAGCCGCACCACGGCGGACCGCACCGCGCCCCGCCGCCCGATGTCGAAGGCGGTTCGCTCCGGTGTGGTGACGGGCAGACCGTCCTGGCGCTGAGTCTCACCGGCATACAGCGTTTCCCGATGCGTCAACACGCCGTTCGGGGGACGGGTGTTGGGATGGATCAGCTCAACAGGCACGCCGTCGGGGATCCATTCGGCGCCGTGCAGCGCCGCCGCGGCCGCTCCCGCGATGACCGCCCTGCGGCCCGACCACAGCCAGGCCGCGCGGATGCGCACCCGCAGCGACGGCTCCACGTGTGCGGGCACGTACACGTTCGGAAACACCGCGCGGTAGGCCGCCCGCAGCTGGTGGCGACTCAGCCTTCCCGACGCCAGCTCCTCGCTGCCGATAAACGGCACTTGCCTCATGCCGCGAACCATCTCACGCCGAACGCGGTCCGCGGGCGCGTCTGTGCACAGGCCCCGAGCGCACGGTATCGGCTACTTACCCGCCTAACACGCTCACGCAGTCGCGGGCGATGGCCAGTTCTTCGTTGGTCGGGATCACCAGCACCGCGATCGGTGAGTCGTCGGCCGAGATCTGGCGCGCCCCCTTGCCGCCGCCGAGATTACGGCGCTGGTCGAGCACGATGCCTAGTTCTTCCATGCCGGCCATCGCGTCGCGGCGCACCGCGGCGTCGTTCTCGCCGATCCCGGCGGTGAAGCTGATGACGTCGGTGTGCCCCAGCACCGCCAGGTAGGCGCCGACGTACTTGCGCAGCCGGTGGGTGAACACGCTGTAGGCCAATTGCGCTGCCTGGTCACCGGATTCGATCATGGTCCGCAGCCGGCGAAAGTCGCGCTGACCGGACAGGCCCAGCACGCCCGACCGCTGGTTGAGCATGGACTCGATGTCGTCGACGCCCATGTCGGCCGTGTGCGACAGGTAGCCGACGACGCTGGGATCGATATCGCCGCTGCGGGTACCCATCACCAGCCCCTCCAACGGGGTCAGCCCCATCGAGGTGTCCAACGGCCGGGAACCGGCGATCGCCGAGGCGGAGCAACCGTTACCCAAATGCAGCACGATCTGTTTCAGGTCGCCGACGGGCCGCTCCAGGAAGGCGGCGGCCTGCTCGCTGACGTAGCGGTGCGACGTGCCGTGGAACCCGTATCGGCGGATCTGATACCGCTGAGCGAGGTCGCGGTCGATCGCGTAGGTGGCTGCCGCCGGCGGCAGGTCGTGGAAGAATCCGGTGTCGAAGACCGCGATGTGGGCGATGTCGGGCAGCAGTTTGCGCGCGACCTCGATCCCCTTGAGCGCGGGCGGATTGTGCAGCGGGGCCAACTCCGACAACTCGTGCAGCCGGCCGATCACCGCGTCGTCCAGCAGCGTGGGCTGATAAAAGGCGTTGCCGCCGTGCACCACTCGGTGCCCCACCGCGACGATGCCGCTCGTCTTCAGGTCGATACCGTCATCGGCCAACGCGTCGAACGCGTGGCGCAGCGCGGCGTCATGATCGGGAACCGACGACGATTCCTCTCCGATCCGCTCCACCAGGCCCGTCGCCTTGGCGGCGCCCGAATCCGGGTCGACCACTTGGTATTTCAGCGACGACGAGCCGGAGTTGATCACCAGCACCAGGCGGGAGCCACTCGTTTCCGTCACGGCCGCCCCTGCGCCTGGATCGCGGTGATGGCCACGGTGTTGACGATATCTTCGACCAGCGCGCCCCGCGACAGATCGTTCACCGGCTTGCGCAGGCCCTGCAGCACCGGCCCGATGGCGAGCGCGCCGGCACTGCGCTGCACCGCTTTGTAGGTGTTGTTGCCGGTATTGAGGTCGGGGAAGATCAGCACCGTGGCCCGGCCGGCCACCGGCGAGTCCCGCAATTTGGTGGCCGCGACCGACGGTTCGATCGCGGCGTCGTATTGAATAGGCCCCTCCACCGGCAGGTGGGGGTCGCGTTTGCGCACCAATTCCGTTGCCGTCCTGACCTTGTCGACGTCCGCACCGGTGCCGGAGTCGCCGGTCGAGTAGGACAGCATCGCCACCCGCGGTTCGATGCCGAACTGGGCGGCGGTGCGTGCCGAGGAGATGGCGATGTCGGCCAGCTGCTCGGGCGTCGGGTTCGGGATGATCGCGCAGTCACCGTAGGCCAGCACCCGATCCGGCAGGCACATCAGGAAGATGCTGGACACCGTCGAGACGTCCGGGACCGTCTTGATGATCTCGAATGCCGGCCGAACGGTGTGCGCCGTGGTGTGCGCGGCGCCGGACACCATGCCGTCGACATGGGAGTTCTGCACCAGCATGGTGCCGAAATACGTGGCGTCGCGCATGGCCTCGCGGGCCTGCTCGACCGTGACACCCTTGGCCTTGCGCAACTGCGCGTACTGGTCGGCGAACTCGTCGCGCAGCGGGCTACTGCGCGGATCGATCACGGTCGCGTCGCCCAGGTCCACCCCGAGTTCTCCCGCGCGCTGGCGGATTTGGGCTTCGTCGCCCAGGATGGTCAGGTCGGCGACGCGGCGCTGCAGCACCCGGCCCGCCGACTGCAGAATGCGGTCGTCGTCGCCTTCGGGTAGCACGATGTGCTTGCGGTCCGCGCGTGCCTGCAGCGTCAGCTGGTGAATGAACATCTGCGGCGTGACCACGGTGGGAATCGGAATCGCAAGCTGGGCAAGCAGATCGGGGACGTCGACGTGGCTGTCCATCAACTCCAGCGCGGTGTCGATCTTGCGCTGCGAGGTCGCGGTGACCCGGCCCCGGGCCGACGCCGCCGCGCTGGCGGTGTCGTAGGTGCCCAGCGCGGTGGCGACGATGGGCAGGCGCAGCCGAAGCCCGGCGACCAGGTCGGCGATGGACGGATGCAGTTGGAAACCGCCGTTGAGCACGATGCATGACAGCGACGGAAAGCCTTCGGCCGCATGGGCACTGGCCACGGCGAGTACTACGTCCGAGCGGTCGCCGGGGGTGATGACCGCCATGCCGTCGCGCAGGCGTTCCAGGACGTGGTCGGCGGTCATCCCGGCGACCAGCACGCCGGTGACCTCGCGTTCGCGCAGTGACTCTTCGCCGCTGACCGGCGCCCCGCCGACCGCCTTTTCCAGCTCGGCCACCGTCGGCGCGGACAGCAGCGGCGCGTCGGGCAGCACGTAGCTGCGCTGGGCGAATTTGCGCAGGGCCTGCGCGACCTCGGTCAGCTCGGCCGGCTCACAGCGGTTGGCCACCACGGCGGCGGTGTGGGCGTGCTGAGCGTCCAGCTCGGCCAGGCAGACCTCGACAACGCTGGCGACCTCGGCGGCCGTGCGCCCCTTGCCACTGACCGTCAGCAACAGCGGCGCACCGAGATTGACCGCGATGCGCGCGTTGGTCGAAAGCTCCGCGGGCCGGGTCACGTCGGTGTAGTCGCTGCCGACGATCACCACCACGTCGCACGCCTCGGCCACCGCGTGGTAGGCGTCGACGATGGCGGCGATGGCCGCGTCACCGTCGGCGTGCAGCTGCGCATAGGTGACGCCGACGCATTGCTCGTAGGTCAGACCCGCGGTGGTCCGCGACAGCAACAATTCCAGGATGTAGTCGCGGTCCTCGCCGTCGTCGGAGCGCGTAATCGGGCGGAACACACCGACTTTGGCGACCGTGGCGGTCAACCGGTGCAGCAGCCCCAGCGCGATCGTCGACTTGCCGGTCTCCGGCTCGGGGGCCGCGATATAGATCGCTGTCACTGGACGGGCACGGCGCCGCAGACCGCTTAGGCCAGCCGCCGCAACCGCGGCGCCAAGTCCTTCTCGAAGAGCTCCAGGAACCGGCGCTGGTCATGGCCGGGCGCGTGGAACACCAGGTGGTTGAGGCCCCATTTCACGTACTGGCCGACCTTTTCGACCGCCTCGTCGGGATCCGACGCCACGATCCAGCGCTTGGCCACCTGCTCGATCGGCAGCTCGTCGGCGGCCTTCTCCATTTCCAGCGGGTCGTGAATGCTGGTCTTCTGCTCGGCCGTCAGCGACAGCGGCGCCCAGAACCGGGTGTTCTCCAGCGCCTTGTCCGGGTCGGTGTCGTAGGAGATCTTGATTTCGATCATCCGGTCGATGTCGTCGGGATTCTTGCCGGCCGCCTCCGCACCCTCCTTCATGGCCGGCATCAGCTTGTCCTTGTACAGCTCCTCGCCCTTGCCGGAGGTGCAGATGAAGCCGTCGCCGGCGCGGCCCGCGTACTTGGCCACCTGGGGACCGCCCGCGGCGATGTAGATCGGGATGCCACCCTCGGGCACGTCGTAGATGGAGGCGCCCTTGGTGTGGTAGTACTCGCCCTCGAAGTCCACCCGGTCGCCCAGCCACAGCTCGCGCATCAGCCGCACCGATTCGCGCAGCCGGGCATAGCGTTCCTTGAACTCCGGCCACTCGCCCTCGTAACCGGTGGCGATCTCGTTGAGCGACTCGCCGGTGCCGACGCCCAGGAAAATGCGGTCCGGGTACAGGCATCCCATCGTGGCGAACGCTTGCGCGATGACGGCGGGGTTGTAGCGGAAGGTCGGGGTGAGCACCGAGGTGCCCAGCACCAGCCTCTTGGTGCGCTCGCCGACGGCGGTCATCCAGGCCAGCGAGAAGGGCGCGTGTCCGCCCTCGTGCCGCCACGGCTGGAAGTGGTCACTGACGGTTGCGCTGTCCATGCCGTGCCCCTCGGCGGCGACAGCGAGTTCGACGAGCTCGCGCGGTGCAAATTGTTCAGCGGACGCTTTGTATCCGAGTTTCAGTTCAGCCACTCGTTCTTTCTACTCCTGTGCTGACGGTCGCGACCCGCTACGCCCGGCTTCGCCGCGCTTGCGATCGCTCCTGTGCTGACGGTCGCGACCCGCTGCGCCCGGCTTCTACACTCGCGGGCATGGGATCGGCGCCAACCCTCGTCCAAGTGACCGACACGGTCTACCTCGCCCGGGGCGAGGCCGTTAACTGGACGCTGGTCGTCGACGGCACCGGCGTGCTGCTGATCGACGCCGGATATCCCGGCGACCGCGAGGACGTGCTGTCGTCGCTGCGGGAGCTGAGCTACGGCCCCGGTGACGTGCGGGCCGTCCTGCTCACGCACGCCCACATCGACCACCTGGGTTCGGCGATCTGGCTCGCCAACGAATACGGCACCGCCGTGTACTGCCACGCCGAGGAAGTGGGCCACGCCAAACGCGAATACCTGGAACAGGCGTCGGTTTTCGATGTGGCCCTGCGCATTTGGCGGCCGCGCTGGGCGGCGTGGGGCCTGCACGTGTTGCGCAGCGGCGGCCTGATCCGCGACGGCATCCCCTCCACCCGGCCGCTGACCGCCGAGGTGGCCGCCGGGCTGCCGGGGCACCCGCGGCCGGTGTTCACCCCCGGGCACACCAGCGGGCACTGCTCGTACGTGGTGGACGGGGTGCTGGTCAGCGGCGACGCGCTGATCACCGGGCACCCACTGCTGCGTCGGGGTGGGCCGCAGCTGCTGCCCGCGGTGTTCAGCCACAGCCAGCAGAACTCGCTGCGCAGCCTGGACGCGCTGGCCCTGCTGGACACCGAGGTGCTGCTACCCGGTCACGGCGACGTGTGGCGCGGCCCGATCCGGGAAGCGACTGCGCGCGCCATCTCGCTGGCTCAGTAGTGGAGAGGCGTTGTGCCGGTTGCTAAATCGATCGCATCGGGCTTTGATCGTGAATCCTGGGTCTTCAGTGTGAACCTACGGCGGGTGTTGTCGGCGTGTCGCCGCCAAGGATTCACACTGAAAACCGACGATTCACACTCGACCGGCGAGGGCGAGGACCGGCGCGGGCGCCGAACTCAACTCAAGCCAGCCACTTCTCGAAGGCGATCGGAATGAACGGGCCCCACGACGGCAGCGGATCCGGTGTTATCCGGGTGTATCCCGTCGCGTCATAGAGCGCCTCGGCCTCCGGCTGCCGGTTCCCGGTGATCAGGTAGAGCCGCCGATACCCACGCGCCAGGGTTTCGGCCTCCAGCGCCGCCAGCAGCGCCTTGGCGTAACCGCGGCGCCGGTGCCTGGCGTCGGTCCAAATCCGCTTGAGCTCGGCGGTCTCGGCGTCGTACCGGCGAAACGCGCCGCCCGTCACCGGCTCGCCGTCCACCACGCCGATCAGCAGTCCGCCATCCGGCGGCGCCAACTCGGCCTCCGGCACGGGCAGCCAGGTCAGGTGGGTGCTCGGCGTCCCGCCGTACCGTTGCGCATACTCGACGGCCAGTTCGGCCAGCAGCGGTTGCGCCAGCGGGTCGTCGTGAGTGGCCGACACGAACCGCAGTCGGCCGCGGGGCGTGGTTGATTCCGGCATCACCAAGGCTCAAACGCGTGTCGCGGTGACGTATTCCGGGATGAACTCCGAGTCGCCGGCTCCGGCGCTTCGCCGCCTGCCCAGGCCCAGCGCACCCAGCAGTTCGGTGAGGCCGCGCCCGGCGGTCTCCCAGCCATTGGACGCCAAATACTCTGGCACGTAATGGTATTCGCCCGGATAGGTCAGGCTGGCCAGGTCGACGTCCAGACCGCGCTGTCGCCAGCCGTCGACGAATGCACGCTCGGCCCCGAGCTGCAACGGATTCCAGGTGGGCATGTGATCGGCGGTGAACCGGCTACCGGCGGCGCTCGAGGCGGTGACGGCGTCGAGCACATGGTTCTGCTCGTCGGGCGGCAGGTAGCCGACGAGCAGTTGCTCGGCGACCCAGACCGTGGGCTGGGCGGCGTCGAACCCGACCCGGCGCAGCGCCGCCGGCCAATCCTGGCGCAGCTCGATGCCG
Source organism: Mycobacterium sp. 1165196.3 (assembly GCF_001673415.1). Taxonomy (NCBI): domain Bacteria; kingdom Bacillati; phylum Actinomycetota; class Actinomycetes; order Mycobacteriales; family Mycobacteriaceae; genus Mycobacterium; species Mycobacterium sp. 1165196.3. The sequence continues at coordinate 12,962 of NZ_LZLU01000071.1, forward strand.
ACCGCACAGCGGTGGGTGGCCAATGCGGCGTCCAGCCCGCGCAGCACCTCGGCTTTGAAGTCGAGCACCTGCGGCCGATCGATCTCGTAGACCGTGGTGCCCTTGGGCCACCACAGCCGGTACGGCCGGGTGTCGAGGCCCGACGCCAGGATGACCACCTGCCGGATGCCCGCCCGGCCGGCGTCGGCCAGGAATTCGTCCACGAACCGCGTGTGCGCCGCCAGCGCGTCCATCAGCGCCGTCATGGCCGGGTCGTCGCCCTCGTCGGCCGCGAACACGTGATCGGTGATCGCGCGGGTGAGGTAGTCGATCCCGACGGCGCACAACAGCGGCTCGGCGAAGGGATCGTTCAGCAGGCCCTGGTGGGTGGCCACCGCCCGCGCGGCCGCGGCGAAAGTTGCGGTCACCGCCACGTCAACCGTCTGCGCCATGGTCGCCTCAGACGCCGGAGCGCCGCCGCAGGGCCAGCCCGGCGGCCACTCGCCAGCCCAACAACAACAGCGCGGTGACCGTCGTCGCCACCACCACGAAACTCACCGCCACGCCCGCGAAGGTCGCCTTGCGCAACAGCATGCCGACGAGCACCGTGCACAGCCACACGACGACCCCGGTCGGCGCCACCGCGGTCGGCCGGCGCCACGCGCGGGAGACGAGCCACCCGACGACGGTGCCGGTGAGAAACGGCCACGCCGTCACGGCGACGCCGGTGATGTTGAGACCTTCGTCGTGGCTGCGGCGACCCACGGCGCAGAACACCAGCACGCCGATGACATCCACCGCGAGCCAGGCCGGCCGCCGGAGCCTAAGCATGCAGCGAGACTACCGGGACGTCGCATGATCCTTGACCGCGCAGCCGCGGTGAACTTAAATTCGTCAGCAATGAATCCCCATTCACTCCGCCGGTCCGGCGGTGGTAACCGGCGGCCCGACGGTGGCAGGCTGAGGACATGAGCACTCAGACACCGCCCGCCTTCGACCGCGACGACCCGCTCGGCCTCGACGCCTCGCTATCCAGCGACGAGCTGGCGGTGCGCGACACCGTCAGGGAATTCTGCGCCGAGAACGTGCTGCCGCACGTGGCGGAGTGGTTCGAGATCGGCGACCTCCCGGTGCGCGAACTGGCCAAGGGCTTCGGTCAGCTCGGGCTGCTGGGCATGCACCTGGAGGGGTACGGCTGCGGCGGCGCCTCGGCCGTGCACTACGGGCTGGCGTGCGTGGAGCTGGAGGCCGCCGACTCCGGTCTTCGGTCGATGGTCTCGGTGCAGGGTTCACTGGCCATGTTCGCGATCTGGAATTTCGGGTCCGAGGAGCAGAAGCAGGAATGGCTGCCCGGCATGGCCACCGGTGAGCTGCTCGGTTGCTTCGGGTTGACCGAACCCGACGTCGGCTCCGACCCCGCCGCGATGAAAACTCGGGCGCGCCAAGACGGTTCGGACTGGGTGCTCAACGGCCGCAAGCTGTGGATCACCAACGGCTCGGTGGCCGACGTCGCGGTGGTGTGGGCCACCACCGACGATGGGATTCGCGGCTTCATCGTGCCCACCAAGACACCGGGCTTTTCCGCCAACACGATTCATCACAAGCTGTCGCTGCGGGCCTCGATTACCAGCGAGTTGGTGCTCGACGACGTGCGGGTGCCCGCCGAGGCGATGTTGCCCGAGGCCAAGGGGCTGCGCGGGCCGCTGTCCTGTCTGTCCGAGGCCCGTTACGGAATCATCTGGGGCTCCATGGGAGCGGCGCGCTCGGCGTGGCAGGCCGCATTGGATTACGCCACGCAGCGCACCCAGTTCGGCCGGCCCATCGCCGGATTTCAGCTGACCCAGGCCAAGCTCGTCGACATGGCGGTCGAGCTGCACAAGGGCCAGCTGCTCTCGCTGCACCTCGGCCGCCTCAAGGACAGCGTGGGCCTGCGCCCCGAGCAGGTCAGCTTCGGCAAACTCAACAACACCCGCGAAGCGATCAAGATCTGCCGGACCGCACGAACCATATTGGGCGGCAACGGGATATCGCTGGAATACCCCGTGATCCGGCACATGGTGAACCTGGAATCGGTGCTGACCTACGAGGGCACACCGGAGATGCACCAGCTCGTCCTCGGCCAGGCGTTCACCGGCAGCGACGCCTTCCGCTGACGACAGACCCATGGCCGCACGCCTCGAGTACACGTCCGAGCATCACCAGTTCCGGGAATTGGTACGCGATTTCGTGCACCGGACGGTCGTGCCCAATCACGAGAAGTGGGAACGGGACGGCCAGTGGGATCGCGCGCTGTTCATCGAAGCCGGAAAGCTCGGACTGCTGGGCTTTTCCGTACCCGAGCGCCTCGGCGGCCCGGGCGTGGCCGACTTCCGCTACAACGCGATCGTCATCGACGAGTTGCAGCGGGCGGGCGCGGCCGCCGAGGCCATCGCCTTCACGCTGCAAAACGACGTGGTGCTGCCCTACCTCACCGACCTGACCACCCCAGAACAGCAACGGCGCTGGTTGCCCGGCGTGGTCACCGGCGAGACGGTGCTCGCCATCGCGATGACCGAGCCCGGCACCGGCAGCGACCTGGCCGGGATCCGCACGACGGCGGTGCCCGACGGTGACGACTACGTCGTCAACGGCGCCAAGACCTTCATCTCCAACGGGCAGATCGGCGACCTCTTCGTCGTCGCGGTGCGCACCTCGCCGGACCGTCACCACGGCCTGTCGCTGCTGGTCGTCGACCCCACCACACCGGGGTTCTCCCGCGGCCGCAACCTGGAGAAGATCGGCCTGCACGCCCAGGACACCAGCGAGCTCACCTTCACCGACATGCGGGTGCCCAGGGCCAATCTGCTCGAGGACGAGGGCAAGGGCTTCTACCAGCTGATGAAGAACCTGCCCCAGGAGCGGCTCGCGCTCGGGGTGGGGGCGGTGGCCGCAGCGGAAGGCATCCTCGCCCAGACGCTGGACTACGTGCGGGACCGCACCGCGTTCGGCTCACCGATCGCCAGCTTCCAGAACAGCCAATTCGTCCTCGCCGAACTGGCCACCGAAATCGACATCGCCCGCACCTATCTCGACGACTGCCTGGCCCAGCACCTGGCCGGCGAGCTGACCGCCGCGCGCGCCGCGCGGCTCAAGTGGTGGACCACCGACCTGCAGGTGCGCACCGCCGACCGCTGCCTGCAGTTGCACGGCGGCTACGGCTACATGCGCGAATACGGCGTGGCGCGCGCCTTCGTCGACGCCCGCATCCAAACCATCTACGGCGGCACCAACGAGATCATGAAGACGATCATCGCCAAGGACCTGGGCATCTGATGGCCGTCGACTACAGCGAGCTGCCCGTCGAGGAGGCGGTGCGCGCGGCCCGGGCCGACTCGCGACGCCGCCAGGTGCTCGACGCCGCGGTCAAGGTCATGGGCCGCAACGGGTTTCACCAGATGTCCATGCAGGACCTGGCGCGCGAGGCCAAGGTCTCCGTCGGCCTGATCTACAAGTACTTCGGCGGCAAGGAGGACCTGCTGCTCGCGACGATCGTGCGGATCCTCGACGCGTTCCGCGACCAACTGGCACCGGTCATCGCGGCCGCCGGCGACGACGTCGTCGACCAGCTGACCGCGGGCGTGCGCCGCTATATCGAGATCGTCGACGAGAACCTCGACGGCGTGGTGCTGACCTACCGGGAGAGCCGCACCCTCGGGGGACCAGGTCGCACGCAGATCAAGGACCTCGAAATCGCCACCGCCGCACCGCTGCGCACGGTGATCGAGGCCGGCATCGCCCGGGGCGCCTTCCGCGACGTCGACGTCGATCTCACCGTGTTCGACGTCATGCTGCTCGCCCGCGGCTGGGCGCTCAAGCACTGGCATTTCGGGACGAATTACAGCCTCGATGAGTACATCGCGCTGCAGACGCGCCACCTGCTGACCGGACTGATTGCCGACGACCGCCGCGCCGACTACGCGGACGTGCTGAAATACAAGTCATGAAACTCACCGCGCGCCGGCTTCGCAGCACGATCGCGCTGCTGACCCTGGGCGCCGCCACCGGCCTGCCCGCGGCGGGCGCCGATCCCGCCGCGGCCCTGCCGGCGATGACCTCCAGCGGCAGCGGGCCGATCATCGGCGGCGGCTCGACGGCCGGGCAGGGAATCTCCCAGCAGCTCTTCAGCTTTGGCAAGCCTGACGTGGTGCAGGAGGTGGACGGCTCGGACGCGGCGCAGTTCATCAACGCCGCGGCCGGGGTCGCCAACCAGCAGCTGGCGGGCCCCTTCTCGCTGCTGCGCCGGGCGTTGACCTGCCAGACCAACAATGCCGGATTCGGCGCACGCGCCTACCGGCGCAACGACGGGCAGTGGGGAGGCGCGATGTTGGTCGCGGCCAAGAGCGCCACACCCAACGTCGACGGCCTGATCGCCTGTGCCAAGACCAACTGGCGCAGGTCGGCGGCGGGCGGTGAAGCCGCGATGTGCAACAACGGCTGGACCACGCCCACGTCATACGAAAGCCGCCGTGGCGAGACGTATTACATCCTGCTGGCCGGCACCGCCGCCGACTTCTGCAGCGACCTCAACGCCAAGTACAAGACCGACGCCAACGCGTGGCCGTTCTAGGCCGACGCGGGTGCCGCCGCCCGGCGGTGAAACCAATTGTCGGCCCGACGGTTTCGCCGCGACCCGGACACCGCCGGTTTGGGCGCACTTTTGAATTCATGTCCAGTGTGCGCGCACCGGCCCCGAGCAGCGGTTGAATAGCGCTCCAATATAGCCTCGCCGGGATAGCGGCGCAGAATATTTCTATTTCTCACCGCCGCCGGATTTTGCTGAAATTCCATTGCCGCCAAGGCGGCCGCATACCGCCCGTGACGCCGAATCATCCGTTTGACGAATCGTGCCGCAATATTCACGAAATCCGTTATCTGGGAGTCATTGACGACGTATGCTCCTCAGCATCGGGCATCAGGAAATTCTCTCCCGACGAAGGGGGTTCTTATGTCACGTCGCACTAGCAAAATCGTCCTCGCCTTGGTCCTCGCTCTCGCAGCACCGATGGCGTCGGCTTGCACGGTTCCGTTAACCGTCGACTGCTCGCCAGCCGTCTGCACGCTGTAGCAGCAGTACCGAAAAGCCACAAAGCAATTTGTGGCTTTTCGTTCGCACAACACTTCGCATAGCGAAGACCAACGGGTGACCGGCCGGGGCCGCGACACGGGTCGCTGGCTCGGCGCGACTCCGGCCGGGATCCTGCACCGCACAAAGCATTTCGGGTAGGTGTGCGGCGCCTTGACGCGCGTCGACACCCGGAGGTTCTCCAGACCCGTTGCCTTGCAACGGGTCTGGTCATGCGGCGCCCGCCGGTCTGGTGTGGCTGTCGTGCGCGGCGCTGCCGTTCCATCGGATGCTCGCCTTTCTGCGGGGTGGCGTCGTACGGTGGACATGCGCTGGGAAGATCGACACCCAGGCCCACGCAGAAGGGACAGGCATGTCGCGCCATCGTGTCGTCATCATCGGAAGCGGCTTCGGCGGACTGTCCGCGGCCAAGGCGCTCAAGCGCGCCGACGTCGACATCACCGTGATCTCGAAGACCACCACGCATCTTTTTCAGCCGCTGCTGTATCAGGTGGCCACCGGCATCCTGTCCGAGGGCGACATCGCGCCGACCACCAGGCTGATCCTGCGCCGCCAGCGCAACGTCCGGGTGCTGTGGGGCGAAGTCTCGGCCATCGACCTCACCGCCAGGACGGTCACATCCCACCTGATGGGCATGGAGACGGTGACGCCCTACGACAGCCTGATCGTGGCCGCCGGCGCACAGCAGTCCTACTTCGGCCACGACGAATACGCCGCCTTCGCGCCCGGGATGAAGAGCATCGACGACGCCCTGGAGTTGCGCGGCCGCATCCTGGGCGCCTTCGAAGCGGCCGAGGTCGCCACGGATCCGGCCGAGCGCAAACGCCGCCTGACCTTCGTGGTGGTCGGGGCCGGGCCCACCGGGGTGGAACTGGCTGGCGAGATCGTGCAGCTGGCCGAGCGCACCCTGGCCGGGGCCTTCCGGACCATCACCCCCAGCGAATGCCGCGTCATCCTGCTGGACGCGGCGCCCGCGGTGCTGCCGCCGATGGGGCCGAAACTCGGCCTCAAGGCGCAACGCCGGCTGGAGAAGATGGACGTCGAGGTGCAGCTGAACGCGATGGTGACCGCGGTCGACTACATGGGCATCACGGTCAAGGAGCAGGACGGCGGCGAGCGCCGCATCGAATGCGCGTGCAAGGTGTGGGCGGCGGGGGTGCAGGCCAGCTCCCTGGGCGCGATGCTCGCCGAGCAGTCCAGCGGAACCGAAACCGACCGCGCCGGAAGGGTGATCGTCGAACCCGACCTCACCGTCAAGGGCCACCCGTACGTCTTTGTCGTCGGCGACCTGATGTCGGTGCCGGGCGTCCCCGGCATGGCGCAGGGCGCCATCCAGGGCGCCAAATACGCGGCGACCGTCATCAAGCGCGCGGTCAAGGACGACGACGACCCCGCCGAACGCAAGCCGTTCAAGTACGTCAACAAGGGCAGCATGGCGCTGATCTCGCGCTACAGCGCCGTCGCGCAGGTCGGCAAGGTGGAGTTCGCCGGGTTCATCGCCTGGCTGGCATGGCTGGTGCTGCACCTGTACTACCTGATCGGCCACCGCAACCGCATCGCCGCCATGTTCGCCTGGGGCATCTCGTTCCTCGGCCGTACCCGCGGCCAGATGGCCATCACCAGCCAGATGATTTACGCCCGCCCGGTGGTGGATTGGCTGGAGCGGCAAGCGCAGGACGGGACGCTGGCGGCCGCCGAGCACGTCGACTCCGCCGAAAAACAGGCCGGCTAACTCAGCGCCCGGTCGATGTCGGCGATCAGATCGTCGGTGCCCTCCAGCCCGACGGAGATGCGCACCACGCCGTCGCCGAGCCCGATCGCCGCGCGCCCCTCCGGGCCCATCGCCCGGTGCGTGGTCGTCGCGGGATGCGTCACAAGGGATTTGGCGTCACCGAGGTTGTTCGAGATGTCGATCAGCGCCAGCTTGTCCAGCACCTCGAACGCCCGCTGCTTGGCCACGCTGTCCGGGCAGTCCAGCGCGAAGGTGATCACCGTTCCGCCGCCGGACATCTGGCGCTTCGCCAAGTCGTATTGCGGGTGCGAGGACAGATACGGGTAGCGCACCCAACTCACGGCCGGATGGCTCTCCAGGAATTCGGCGATCCGCAACGCCGACGAATTGCTGTGTTCCACCCGGACCGCCAGCGTCTCAAGCCCTTTCACCAATACCCAGGCGTTGAACGCGCTCATCGCCGGGCCGGTGTGCCGCATCAGCTTCTGCACCGGGCCGTCGATGTACTCCTTGTCGCCCAGGATGGCCCCGCCGAGCACCCGGCCCTGGCCGTCGATGTGCTTGGTGCCGGAATACACCACCACGTCGACGCCGAGCGGAATGCCCTGCTGCAGAAGTGGTGTGGCAAAAACATTGTCCAGCACCACCTTTGCGCCCGCGGCGTGGGCAAGCTCGCACACCGCGGTGATATCCACCAGTGACTGCATCGGATTCGACGGCGTCTCGAAGAACACCGCCGTGGTGGGCACCGACAATGCCTGCTCCCACTGCGCCAGGTCGTCACCGTCGACGAAGACGGTTTCGACCCCCCACCGCGGCAGGATCTCGTTGCACACCACGAAACAGGAACCGAACAGGCTGCGCGATGCCACCAGCCGGTCCCCCGCCCCCAGCAACGCCCCCAGCGAGGTGAACACCGCCGCCATGCCGCTCGCGGTGGCGAAGGCCGCGGGCGCCCCTTCCAACAGGCGCAGCCGCTCCTCGAACATCGACACGGTCGGGTTGCCGTAGCGCGAGTAGACGAAGTGATCCACCTCGCCGGTGAACGACTGCTCCGCCACCGCCGCGGACTCGTAGACATAGCCCGACGTCAGATACATCGCCTCGGCGGTCTCGTCGAAACCCGAACGCAACAGCCCGCCGCGCACGCCGATGGTCGCCTGGCTGACTCCGTCGGGCAGCGCCGCGGGCGTGCGAATGGAGCCGTCGTCGGCCGGTTTCATCGCCGTTTCAGCCCTGTTCAGCCCTGTTTCCAAGGCAATCCGATGGCCCGCCAACCGGTTTCGCCCCGGTGACCGTTGGCGTCGAGTTGACCCTCGAAGCCGTCCAGGATGTTGTAGGCCGGTGTGATGCCCAGCTCGGTGGCCACCTCGGCGGCGCCGATGGAGCGATTTCCCGAGCGACACAGGAACAGCACCGGGCGTTCCGCGTCGGCCTGCGCCGACGCAACCTGCTCGCGCAGTTGCTCGGCGAAATTCTCGTTGCGCCGTCCGTCGGACGAATTCCACTCCAGGAACAACACCTCGCGGCCGAGGCTGGACAGATCGGGCACACCGACGAATCGCCATTCGGCGTCGGTGCGCACGTCGACCAGCACGGCGTTGGGGTTGTCGCTGAGCAGCTTCCATGCCTCCAGCGGCGTGATGTCGCCCGCGTAGGAGTGTGCGCGCTCTGTGCTCATGCTCGTATCCCTCGTTCTTCGTACGCGTTGTCAGCCACACTATCCGCGCCCGGGCGCTCAAGCCCCGGCCGGATTCCCCCGGACCCACAGCGATTACCTGACCTGAGATGGTATCGAGGCCTTACGCGGTACCCGCTTGGCGGCGGTGGATTCGCGCGAAGTACCGGCCCGCTCAGGCGGGTGACTGCGGCGCGGCCAGCCGGCCGGCGACCTGGCCGGCGCGCTCCCGCGCGGCCGTCACCTCGGGCGCGGTGGCCAGGGCCCGGTAACCGCGTCCGAGGACACGCAGATCGCTTTCGGGCACGCTCAGCGCGCCGCTGAGCGCGGCGGGGTCATGGGAGTCGGCCGGCTCGATCGCGCGGGTGGCGGCCGGCGACACCATCATGGTGTCCACCGGCAGGCCCAAGACCGTGCGGGCCTGCAGCTCGAACGCGGACAGGCGCTGGCTGCGCAGCGTCACCCAGGCGCTATCGGTCGGGTGTGCGGTGACGTCGACGAAGTACACCTCGTCGCCGTTGATCATCAGTTCGACCGCGAAGACGCCGCGGCCGCCCAGTGCCTTGACGATCCGCGCGGCGATCGACCTCGCGGCGTCGGTCGCCGCAGCGCTCAACTTCTGCGGCTGCCAGGATTCCAGCACCTGCCCGCCGGAGCCGCGATGACCGATGGGCGAACAGAATTCGATCGACGAGCCCGCCGGGCCTTCGCTGCGCACCGCCAGCAGCGTCACGTAGAACTCCACTTCGACCACGGTTTCGGCCAGCACCCGGGACTGGCCGGGGCCCGCATGACCGCCCACCGCCCGCTGCCAGGCGGGGCCGAGGTCCTCGCGGCGCGCCGCCACCGACTGGCCCGACCCGCTGGGCCCGGCCACCGGCTTGACCAACAGCGGATATCCCGCGTGCGCGCCCACCGCCTCGAGTTCGCCCAACGACCCGACGAACCAGAACGGCGCGGTGGGCAGCCCCAGCTCGTCGGCGGCCAACCGGCGCAGGCCCTCGCGGTCCGCGCTCAGGCGCACGGCGCGAGCGCTGGGCACCAGCACGGGGTGCTCGGCACCGGATCCGGTGGCGATCCGGTCGAGGGCCTCGGCGGCGACGGTGTCGGTCGCGGTCACCACGAAGTCGGGTTGCAGCCGTTGCAGCGCCGCGGACAGCTCGGCGGCGTCGCTGAGCGGCAGCACCAGCGCCTGATCGGACACGCCCTGGGCGGGCGCGTGCGGGCGCGCGTCGACGGCGATCACCCGCGCCCCAAGACGCCCCAGGTCGATCGCCAACTCCCGGCCGATCTCGCCGGCACCCAGCAGCACCACCGTGGGCCTGCCGTCGGCGGGCGCCGCGGGCGGGGCTTCGGCGCGCGCCGGCGCTTGCTGGGGCACCACGAGCGCCGTCGTCTCGTCGTCCCGTCCGTCGGTCAGGCCGTCAGTCACGGCTCAAGGATAGGTCGGTTCCTGTGGTGCGCCGGTCGAGCCGCCCGCTGACGATGCGGCCCCCGTAGCGGGGCGCTGAGGAAGCGGGCCACCTAGCCTAGGGCTGGCCTGGGAGTAACTGCACCATCAGGCCGTTGGCCTCGGCCAGCAGCGCGCCGTCGGTGTCGACCAATTCCGCCGACACGAACGCCTTGCGCCCCTCGGTGCCGGTGACCCGTCCGCGGACCACCAGCGGCACATCGATCGGGGTGATCTTGCGGTAGTCCACATGCAGGAACGCCGTGCGGCTGATCGGGCGGTTCGAGGCGTGCGAGACCATCCCGAACATGTGGTCAAACAGCAGCGGCAGCACGCCGCCGTGCACCGCGTAGTTGCCACCGACGTGAAACCGGGTGAAGCGGCCCTGCATCTCGCAGCCGTCGGGCTCGTATCGCGTCAGCGTCCACGGCGGCAACAACAGGCTGCCCATGCCGGGCAGGTCGGGGGTGCGCCCGGCGGGCGCCTGTCCCTCCACGGCGGCCTGGAACGGACCGAGCAGCTCGGTCAGCGCCGTGACACGGTCGGCCGCGTCGTCCCATACGTCGTCGTCGGGGTCGGCCGACACCGCGAGGTCCTGCAAGCGCCGCATGGCCGCCACGAACCGCCCGAAGCCCGGGCCCGGGCTGGCCACCCCGTATTCCGGGAAGCCGCCGTGGTGTTCGTATTCGGGGTCGAGGTCTTTGGGATCCTGGGCCGCATCCGTCACGGGCGGGCTGCCAGCACGTCGCGGCGCACGATGGTCTGTTCGCGCCCGGGGCCCACGCCGATGCACGAAATGTGCGCTCCGGCAAGCTCTTCCAGTCGCAGTACGTAGTCGCGCGCCTTGGCAGGCAGATCGTCGAATTCCCTGGCGTGCGAGATGTCCTCCCACCAACCGGGCAACTCCTCGTAAACGGGCTCGGCGCGCGCCAAATCGCTTTGCGTCATCGGCATCTCGTGGATGCGTGCCCCGTCGATCCGGTAGCCCACACACACCGGAACCGTCTCCAGGCTGGACAGCACGTCGAGCTTGGTCAGAAAGAAGTCGGTGATGCCGTTGACCCGGGTGGCGTAGCGGGCGATGACGGCGTCGAACCAGCCGCAGCGCCGGCGCCGTCCGGTGGTGACGCCGAATTCACCGCCCGTCTTCGACAGGTACTCGCCGTACTCGTCGAACAGCTCGGTGGGGAACGGGCCCGAACCCACCCGGGTGGTGTAGGCCTTGAGGATCCCCAGCACGGCGGTGATCCGGGTGGGCCCGATGCCCGACCCCACGGCGGCGCCGCCGGCCGTCGGATTCGACGACGTCACATAGGGATAGGTGCCGTGGTCGACGTCGAGCAGGGTGCCCTGCGAGCCTTCCAGCAGGACCGCTTCGCCGGCCTCCAGCGCGGTGTTGAGCAGCAGCCGGGTGTCGGCGATGCGCTGGCGGAAACCCTCGGCCTGCTCCAGCAGGGCTTCGACCACCTGGTGCGGGTCGAGCGCCTTGCGGTTGTAGATCTTGACCAGGATCTGGTTTTTCAGCTCCAGCGCGGCTTCGACCTTGTGCGTCAGCACCTCCCGGTCGAGCACGTCGGCGACCCGGATGCCGATGCGGGCGATCTTGTCCTGGTAGCAGGGCCCGATGCCGCGGCCGGTGGTGCCGATCTTCTTGTTGCCCATGTAGCGCTCGGTGACCTTGTCGATGGCGACGTGGTAGGGCAACAGCAGGTGCGCGTCGGCGGAGATGAGCAGTTTGGAGGTGTCGACGCCGCGGTCCTCGAGGCCCTTGAGCTCGTCCAGCAGGACGCCGGGGTCGACCACCACCCCGTTGCCGATGACGTTGGTGACGCCGGGGGTGAGCACCCCCGACGGGATCAGGTGCAGCGCGAAATTCTCGCCGGTGGGCAAGACGACGGTGTGTCCGGCGTTGTTGCCGCCCTGGTAGCGCACCACCCACTGCACTCGCCCACCGAGCAAATCGGTGGCCTTCCCTTTGCCCTCGTCGCCCCATTGGGCGCCGATGAGGACGATTGCCGGCATGACACGCTCCCACCTGATCTCGCCTGCGTATTGTGGTCCAGCCGGTGACCCACCCTAGCCTGGCGGCCGCGCGGGCCGCCGGTGGCCGACTGAGCCGGGCAAATCAGCTTAAGCCAGGAGACGCCGCGACCGGCGCACTTGCCGTCGCGGGCGGTTTGGTCGCGCATACGCCGGTCCTGGTCGACGGGTCCAACATCAGGCACAGGCCGTTGGCGCCCCGAGCGTTCTTGGTGCCCGACCAACCCGCGTGCACCGGTTTCCCGTTCCAGCTGATCAGCGTCCAGCCATCGCGGGGGCTGCCCTGGATCACGACGATGCCCGTGTTGGGCAGCGGATCGAAAAGCAGGAGCAACGGATCGGGGTTTCTGACGGTCATCATCGTCCCGACGCCGATGGCGAATTCGCTGGAGAACGCCACCTCGGTGATCCTGCCGTTCGCGGCGCGGACCGGGTTGGCGACCGCACTGGCATACATCGTCTGGAGCACGTCGTTGAAGCCGCCCGCGTTGGTCGCGGCATTGCCGTACACGGTTTGCAGCGCGCCGTTGAAACGCCTGCGGAACTCGTACCCGTTGGCGTCGGTGGATCCGGGGGCCAGCATCGGCACGATCCGCAGCCCGAGCATCCACGCGACCGGTGCCAGCAGGTAGGCCAGTCCGCCGAGGCTGACCTGCGGCTGGCCGTTGAAGGCGCCGGCGTCGATCTCGTTGAGCCCCGGCAACGCCTGCACATTCATCCCCAACGCGGCAGCCAACGGCGCCGCGGTCTGCTGCGTCCTGATCAACTGCGACGCGAAGATCGCGGCGACCGGGCCCTTCGCCGCGAGCACGCCGGCGACGGTCTGAGCCTGCTGCTGACCAAGCGCGGTGAGCGACGCTCCGGGCGGCGCGGTGTCGATCAGGGCCGCCGCATTGGCCGTCGACTGCCCATGCCGCACCAGGTCGATAACGATCGATTCGTCGGCCGAGGCCTTCGCAGATCCGTTGCACAGCAGGACGATTGAAAGCCACACGGCGCCGACGCGGCGGAGCTGCCCCGTCAGCAACGGAGGCGGGTGGGGCCGGCACCCGCCGCGACCAATGCGGTTCGCGCGGTTGACAAGACGACGGTAAATCGGCGAATGGTAGTTCTCCGTTCCCTCAACCACTCGTGGCGGGATTCCGCGCAACGTCGGCCCTGTGGCAGGAGTAAAGTATCCGGTTGTTTACCGGCAGCGTTGCAACAACTTTCGTAGTCGACACCATGTTGTGACTGTGTCGTTATGACGAGCACTTGCGGCGTCGCAGTGCGCATCTGGCCAGAGATGTTGGGAGCCAATGACATTGACTAGTGCGTGATTGGATGGACTGTGACGCAAGGAGATCGGGGCGCCGCGGTCCTGGTGTTCGGCGGACGGCCCCTCTACCGACCACTGCGGGACATGCACACCCACCGGGTCACCGGCGAAACCGACGTCGACGCCGCCATCGGCCCGTATCGGCGGCTGGTCGTGCTGGGCGGCGACGCCGAGCTGGCCGCTGTGCTGACCCGGCTGTTGCGTGCCGAGCGCCTCGACATCGAGGTGGCCTACGTGCCGCGCCGGCGCACCCGCGCGACCCGGATCTATCGCCTGCCGGCCGGGCGCCGGGCGGCGCGCCGCGCCGGGCGTGGTGTGCCGCGGCGGGTGCCGCTGATCCGCGACGAGACCGGGTCGGTGATCGTCGGGCGGGCCGGCTGGGTGCCGCCGGATGACGCACGGTCCATCCATGGCGAGGCGGTGGTCGACGACACCACGCTGTTCGACGGGGACGTCGCCGGGGTGTGGATCGAGCCGACGCTGGCCATGCCGGGGCTGCGCGCGGCGATCGTCGGCCGGCCGTGGCGCCACTGGGTCACCGGCCGCGCGGCCCAACTGGGCAGCACGGGCGTCGCCGTGCTGCGCGACGGTGTCTTCGCGCCCCGCACCGCGCGGCGATCGGCGTTCTACCGCCACATCGAAGGCTGGCTGCTGGTCCGCTAGTTTCGATCGGTGAGCTTCCCTGCCTCCCAACACGAATCGGTACGGCCCAGCCCGATCTTTCTAGGCCTGCTCGGGCTGACGGCCGGCGGCGGCGCGCTGGCCTGGTCGGCCGGGGCCAGCGCGCGGCCGCTGGCCTACGCCGGGGTCTTCGTCTTCGTCATCGCCGGCTGGCTGGTGTCGCTGTGCCTGCACGAATTCGGTCACGCGCTGACCGCCTGGCGGTTCGGCGATCACGATGACTCCGTGCGCGGGTACCTGACCCTGGACCCGCGCCGCTACGCCCATCCCGGGTTGTCGCTGGCGCTACCCATGGTCGTCATCCTGCTGGGCGGAATCGGCCTGCCCGGCGCGGCGGTCTACGTGCGGACCTGGTTCATGACGCCGGCCCGGCGCACCCTGGTCAGCCTTGCCGGCCCGGCGGCCAACCTCGCGCTCGCGGTGCTGCTGCTGGTGGTGACGCGGTTGTTCTTCGACCCAAGGCACGTCGTGCTGTGGTCCGGCGTGGCCTTCCTCGCGTTCCTTCAGCTCACGGCCGTGCTGCTCAACCTGCTGCCCATCCCGGGCCTGGACGGATACGACGCCCTGGAGCCGCACCTGAGCCGCGACACCCAGCGGGCGCTGGCGCCGGCCAAGCAGTGGGGCTTCGTCATCTTGCTGTTCCTGCTGCTGGCCCCCGTGCTCAACCAGTGGTTCTTCGGGCTGGTGCTGTCGCTGTTCGACCTGTCCGGTGTGCCGGACGTGCTGGTGGGCTGGGGCAACGCGCTGACCCGGTTCTGGAGCCGCTGGTTCTGACCCTTGCCATATATGCGCTATTGCGCATATATTTCGCGCCATGGGCGCAGGCCACAACCACACCCCGGCCGAGACGGACGACGCTCGGGTGATCCCGCGCATGGTCGCGGCCGCCGCGATCCTGGCGGCGTTCTTCGTGGTGGAGCTGGCCACCTCGTTGCTGATCAACTCGATCGCGCTGCTGGCCGACGCCGGCCACATGCTGACCGACGTCGTCGCGGTGTTCATGGGGCTGGCCGCGGTCACGCTGGCCCGCCGCGGCAGCTCGTCACCCGCCCGCACCTACGGCTGGCATCGCGCCGAGGTGTTCACCGCCGTCGCCAACGCGGCGCTGCTGATCGGCGTCGCGGTGTTCATCCTCTACGAGGCCATCCGGCGGCTCAGCGAAGCTCCGACCGTACCCGGCGTGCCGATGATCGTGGTCGCGCTGGCGGGGCTGGCCGCCAATCTCGTCGTCGCGCTGCTGTTGCGTTCGCACTCGTCGGGCAGCCTGGCGGTCAAGGGCGCCTACATGGAGGTGGTCGCCGACACCGTGGGCAGCCTGGGCGTGCTGATCGCCGGTGTGGTGACGGTGACGACGCACTGGCCCTACGCCGACGTGGTGGTGGCCGTGCTGGTCGCGCTGTGGGTGCTGCCCCGCGCCGTCGCGCTGGCCCGCGACGCGCTGCGGATCCTCTCCGAATCGTCGCCTACCCACATCGACGTCGAGGAACTGCGCGCCGCGCTCGAGGCCGTCGACGGCGTGATCGACGTGCACGACCTGCACGTGTGGACGCTCTCCCCCGGCAAGGACATGTGCACCGCACACCTGATCAGCGCCGGCGACTCGGCCCGGGTTCTGCACGACGCGCGCGCCGTGCTGTCGGCTCGCGGGCTCGAGCACGCCACCGTGCAGATCGACTGCCCCGACGACAGCGATTGTTCGGACAGCTTCTAAGGCGTCACAGCCCCAGCGCCGGGCGCGCCTCGGGGTCGCAATCGTCGAGCAGGTCCAGGCAGCGCGAGTATTCGTCGGTTTCGCCGATGGTGTCGGCGGCGCGCGCCAGGGCCGCCACACACCGCAGGAAGCCGCGGTTGGGTTCGTGCGAATAGGGCACTGGGCCGAAGCCCTTCCAGCCGTTTCTGCGCAGCTGGTCCAGGCCGCGGTGGTAGCCGGTGCGGGCGTAGGCGTAGGCGGTGATGGCCTGGTCGTCGGCCAGCGCCTGCTCGGCCAGTGCCGCCCAGGCCACCGACGCGGTCGGATGCGCGGCGGCGACGATGCCCGCCTTTTCACCGGCGAGCAGTTCCGCCTCGGCATCGGCATCTCCGGGCAGCAGGATCGGGTCGGGCCCTAGAAGATCTCCCATCGGCGTCATGGCTCTATTCTGCAGCTCGCTCGTTTTGCCCGCGTGACGCACCTCGGCCATCGCCGCGAGCCGGGTACTCGGTCGCTAAGCTCTGCAACTACCCCACGAAGCGGGAGGACAGTAGTACTCATGCCCAACCCATCCGAACCCGACCGCGGCGGCGCGCCGAAACGGCCCGGGTTCGACCCACGCGATTCGCGCACCGAACCGAGCGACGAATGGGGGGCCGAGTCCGGCTTCGACACCGGAGAAGACGCCACCGAGAGCGTCCCCATGGTCCCCACCGACTCCGAGACGGAGACCGTGGTGATCAACAGGCCCGACCCGCAGAGCGGCCCCGAAGAAATCGCGGATGGGCCGCAGCGCGAACGGCGCTTCACCGCGCCCGGCTTCGACGCCAAAGAGACCGCGATCATCAACACCACCGCCGAACCCGCCACCGAGGTGTTCGCGACGCCGCCGGGAGACGCCACCACGCAGTTCGGCGCACCGCCCAAAGCCGCTGTCCCGCAATCGATTCCGCCGCGGTTCGGGGGGAAGCTGCGCACCTCGCGGCAGTTCAACTGGGGCTGGATACTGGCGCTGGTGGTGATCGTGCTGGCGCTGGCGGCGATCGCGATCCTGGGCACGGTGCTGCTGACCCGCGGCAAGCACGCCGGCGTCTCGCAGGAAGACCAGGTTCGTCACACCATCCAGAATTTCGACGTCGCGATCCAGCGCGGTGACCTGACCACGCTGCGCACCATCACCTGCGGCACCACCCGCGACGGCTACGCCGACTACGACGAGCACGCGTGGGACGAGACCTACCGACGGGTGTCGGCGGCCAAGCAGTATCCGGTGATCGCCAGCATCGACCAGGTGGTGGTCAACGGCCAGCACGCCGAGGCGAACGTCACCACGTTCATGGCCTATGACCCGCAGCTGCGCTCGACCCGCAGCCTGGATCTGCAGTACCGCGACGACCAATGGAAGGTCTGCCAGTCCGCCAGCGGCTAGCTTTTTCCGCCGTCTCGTGCCGAACGCCCGGCCAGCCGGGCAACCGGTGCCGAGCGCCCGGGCAACCGGGGAGCGGCTAGGCGCCCACCGACTTTCCGGCGCAATGCAGGTCGGTGCAGGCCTGCACCACCCGCTCGGACATCGACGCCTCGGCCTTCTTGAGGTAGCTGCGGGGGTCGTAGACCTTTTTGACGCCGACCTCGCCGTCGACCTTGAGCACGCCGTCATAGTTGGCGAACATGTGACCGGCGATCGGGCGGGTGAACGCGTACTGGGTGTCGGTGTCGACGTTCATCTTCACCACGCCGTAGCGCAGCGCCTCCTCGATCTCCGACGTCAGCGACCCGGACCCGCCGTGGAAGACGAAGTCGAACGGCTTGGCCTCGGCGGGCAGTCCCAGCCTGGCCGCAGCCACCTTCTGGCCCTGCGCCAGGATGTCGGGGCGCAGCTTGACGTTGCCGGGCTTGTAGACCCCGTGGACGTTGCCGAAGGTGGCGGCGAGCAGGTACTTGCCGTGCTCGCCGTGGCCCAGCGCGTCGATGGTCTTCTCGAAGTCGTCGGGGGTGGTGTAGAGCTTGTCGTTGATCTCATTGGCGACGCCGTCCTCTTCGCCGCCCACCACGCCGATCTCGATCTCGAGGATGATCTTGGCGGCCGCCGCGTCCTTGAGCAGGTCGCGCGCGATCACCAGGTTCTCGTCGATCGGCACGGCCGAGCCGTCCCACATGTGCGACCCGAACAGCGGGTCTTTGCCCGCCGCGACCCGTTCGGCCGAGATGGCCAGCAGCGGGCGGACATAGGTGTCCAGCTTGTCCTTGGGGCAATGGTCGGTGTGCAGCGCAACGTTGACCGGATATCTGTCGGCGATGCAGCGGGTGAACTCGGCCAGCGCCACCGCACCGGCCACCATGTCCTTGACACCCAGCCCCGAGGCGAATTCCGCACCGCCGGTGGAGAATTGGATGATTCCGTCGCTGCCGGCGTCGGCGAAGCCTTTGAGGGCCGCGTTCACCGTCTCCGACGACGTGCAGTTGATCGCCGGGAAGGCATAGGCATCCTCCTTGGCGCGTCGCAGCATCTCGGCGTAGACCTCGGGCGTGGCGATGGGCATCAGACACCTCCTGACGGCTGGTCCTACCCAACCACGGATGCGTGGTCGACAGCTACCCGGCGAAGCGCGGCGCGGGTTAGTACGGGCCTTAAGGTCCGGTCCGTGCGGGCCGGGGTCGTTTCGCCGGTATGTTGAGGAATCATGAGCACCGCCGTGACGGCCCTGCCCGACATCTTCGACCCCATGTACTGGTTGGGCGCCAACGGCGTCTTCGGTTCGGCGGTGCTGCCCGGCATCCTGATCATCGTCTTCATCGAGACCGGGCTGCTGTTTCCGCTGTTGCCGGGCGAGTCGCTCCTGTTCACCGGCGGCCTGCTGGCGGCGCACCCCAATCCGCCGGCCAGCATCTGGGTGCTGGCCCCCGCCGTCGCCACCGTGGCGATCCTCGGCGACCAGACCGGGTATTTCATCGGCCGGCGCATCGGCCCGGCGCTGTTCAAGAAGGAAGACTCGCGGTTCTTCAAGAAGCACCATGTGACCGAGTCGCACGCGTTCTTCGAGAAGTACGGCCCCTGGGCGATCATCCTGGCCCGGTTCGCGCCGTTCATCCGGACGTTCACACCGGTGGTCGCCGGGGTGTCCTACATGCGCTACCCGGTGTTTTTGGGCTTCGACATCGTCGGCGGCATCCTCTGGGGCGGCGGCGTGACGCTGGCCGGCTACTTTCTGGGCAACGTGCCGTTCGTGCACCACAACCTGCAGAAGATCCTGCTGGCCATCCTGCTCGTCTCGCTGATGCCGGCGTTCGTCGCCGCCTGGCGCAGCTATCGGGGACGCCGCCACGCGCACAGCGCCGAGGACCGCGAACCCGAGCGGCTGCCGGCGGCCGAATAGCCGGCCACCGCCGGCGCGGGATCAGAGCGCGACTTTGAAGTCGCAGCCCGTCTTGGCGCGGACGTCCTCGACCGTGACGCCGGGCTGCAATTCGGTGAGCACCAGCCCCTGTCCCGGTTCGACGTCGAAGACGCACAGGTTGGTGATGATCATGTCGACCACGTTCTTGCCGGTGAGCGGCAGCGTGCACTGGCTGAGGATCTTCGGGCTGCCGTCTTTGGCGGTGTGATCCATCAGCACGATCACGCGCTTGACCCCGGACACCAAATCCATTGCGCCGCCTGGGCCTTTGACCATCTTGCCGGGCACCATCCAGTTGGCCAGGTCGCCGTTTTCGGCGACCTCGAGCGCGCCCAGGATGGACAGGTCGATGTGGCCGCCGCGGATCATCGCGAAGGAATCGGCGCTCGAGAAGAAGCTCGACCCGGGCAGGCTGGTGATGGTCTGCTTGCCCGCGTTGATCAGATCGGGGTCGACGGTGTCCTCGCTCGGGTAGGCCCCGATGCCGAGCAGGCCGTTCTCCGATTGCAGGGTGACCTTGATGCCGTCGGGAATGAAGTTGGCCACCAACGTCGGGATGCCGATGCCCAGGTTGACGTAGAAGCCGTCGCGCAGTTCCTGGGCGGCGCGCTGGGCCATTCGCTCGCGAAGGGGGCTGTCGCTTTTCAGCGCGGCGCCGCCGCTGGTGGTGCGGAACTCGATGCGCTTCTCGTAGCCGGTGCCCTCGATGATGCGGTCGACGTAGATGCCCGGGGTGTGGATCAGGTCGGGGTCCAGCTCGCCGACCTCGACCAGCTCCTCGACCTCGGCCACCGTGACCGCGCCGCAGGTGGCGATCATCGGGTTGAAGTTGCGCGCCGTCTTGCGGTACACGAGATTGCCGGCGGTGTCGCCCTTCCACGCCTTGACGATCGCGACGTCGGCCCGGATGCCTTCTTCCAGAACGTATTCGATGCCGTCGAAGACCCGGGTGTCCTTGCCCTCGGCGAGGTTGGTGCCGAAGGCCGTGCGGGTGTAAAAGCCGGGGATGCCCGCGCCGCCGGCGCGCAACTTCTCGGCCAGCGTGCCCTGCGGCGTCAGCACCAGGTCCAGCTCGCCGGCCAGCACCTGGCGTTCGAATTCCTTGTTCTCGCCGACGTAGGAGGCGATCACCTTCTTCACCTGGCGTCCCTTGAGCAGCAGTCCCATGCCGAAATCGTCTACGCCGGCGTTGTTTCCGACGATGGTGAGGTCCTTTATGCCGCTGTCGACCAGGGCCTGGATCAGCTTCTCCGGAATGCCGCACAGACCGAATCCGCCAGCGGCGATGGTGATGCCGTCCTTCAGCAGGCCGTGCAGAGCCGACTCTGCATCGTGGTGAACCTTATTGCTCACAGGGTGCTCCCGTTCTTCGACTCGGCGGAGACGTTACAGGCGGCCTCCATGAGCATCCACCCCGACAGCTGCACCGACAGGTCCCGCTCGGCGACCTCGGAGGCCATCACCGCGCCCTCGACGAATTCCGCTTCTTTGCCGCCCGCCGTGGGCAGCTGGGCGTCGCGGTCCCAGAACGGGCCGAACACCGGCAGCCCGTCCACCGTCTGCCTGTTGTCCCAGGCCGCCTTCGCGCTGGCCAGCACGATCCGCCGGGCGGTGTCGCGCGCCAGCGCGTCGTCGGCCGACTCCCCCGGCAGCGTGGTGGCCACCAGCGCCAGGTAGCGGGCGGTCACCCCGGCGAACAGACCGCCGTCCCCGCCGCCGGCCCCGGCCAGCACGCCCGCCGGCGCCATGTGTTCGTCCACCGCCGCGACCAGCCGGTGCACCCGGGCGGCGTGACGCTGCCTGACCTCGACCGCGGTGCGGGCGGCCAGCTCGGTCTCCAGCCCGAGCACCACGCCCTGGCAGTAGGTGTACTGCGCGCGCACCAGCGAACCGTCCTTGACGCCGTCGAACACCAGGTGGGTCTCCGGGTCGATCAACGTCTGGTCGATCCAATTCCCCATCTGCTCAGCGCGTTTCAGGTGGTCGCCGTAACGCGCGAGGAAAATCCCGGCCGGGCCGTTGGCCGGGGCGTTGAAGAACTGGTCGGACTTGCGCCAGGGGATCCCGCCGCCGTCCTCGGGCGCCCAGGCCTTGACGAACTGCGCGGCGAGCTTGGGCAGGGCGCGGCGGCGCTGCACGCCGGCGATCCGGGCGGCGCGTTCGAGCGCCAGCGCCAGCCAGGCCATGTCGTCGTAGTAGCTGTTGACCCAGGAGAAGTTGTTGCGCAGCCGGTGCGAGCGGACCTGCCGGTTGATCTCGGTGTGGCGGTGCGGCTGCGGATCCCGCTGCTGGGCGTCGACCAGGCAATCGAGCAGATGCGCCTGCCACCAGTAGTGCCAGGTGCCGAACCAGCGGTCGCGCCGCGTCGCCGGCCAGGCGACCACCCCCAGCTGCGTCGCGGGAAGTCCCCAGAGGCGTTTCAGGTGTCGTTGCGTGACAGCGGCTTCGCTGCTGGCCGCGCGGTTGACCCAGAGCTGATCCATACCTGTCGATCCTGCCGCACCCGGTTGACTGTGCGCGTACGGCGTCCGGGCTACCAGGCCTGGGACAGATCGGCGTGCTGCTTGACCCAGGCGTGCATGGCGATGCCGGCGGCGACGCCGGCGTTGATGCTGCGCGTGGAGCCGAACTGCGCGATCGACACCGTCAGCGTTGCGCCCGTGCGGGTGTCGTCGGTGATGCCGGGGCCCTCCTGACCGAACACCAGCAGGCACTCGCGTGGCAGCGTGGCCTCCTCCAGGCGCGCGGCGCCCGGCACGTTGTCGACGGCCACCACCGTCAGGCCGGCGTCGGCCGCGAAGGCGAGCAGCTCGGCGGTGCTGTCGTGATGGCACAACCGCTGATAGCGATCGGTGACCATGGCGCCCCGGCGATTCCATCGCCGCCGCCCCACGATGTGCACGGTGTGCACCGCGAAGGCGTTGGCGGTGCGCACCACCGAACCGATATTGGCGTCGTGGCCGAAGTTCTCGATCGCGACGTGCAGGGGATGCCGGCGCCGGTCGATGTCGGCGATGATCGCCTCGCGCGTCCAGTACCGGTAGGCGTCGACGACGTTGCGAGTGTCGCCCTCGCGCAACAGGATTGGGTCATAGCGCGGGTCTTCGGGGAGCTCGCCCCGCCACGGGCCGACGCCAGCGGGCGGGGTCGCGGACCATTCGGTGGGCCCAGGTCCGCTCATCGCTGCGTCCACACCCCGGCGTGCGTGCCGTCGATGGCCAGCGTCGCGTACAGCAGCGCGTCGTTGATCTCGCCCTGGGTGCACAGCGACGCGTTGACGTGCACTGCATCCAACGACGCGTCGGGCAGGATCAGCACCGACGACCCGTAGGTCGAGCAGGCCGGGTTCAGTCCCGGGGCGGGCAGGGTCGGCGAGGCCAGCAGCATCATCGGCCCGCCGCGCTTGACGGACTCGTCGCGGTAGCGGGCCGCGACGGCGGTGGCCTCCAACCCCAACAGCATGTAGCCGTTGCCGGTGAACGCTCCCGGATCACCCAGCTGCATCTTGGTCACCGGCTTGCCGTCGGCGCGCCATGCCGACAGGCTGGCGGTCTTGACCGCCAACCCGCCGCTGTCGTTGGGGTTGGTGGGCAGCAGCCCCACCGGGAAGGCGACCGGGTAGGCCGACGAGCTGTCCGGGATCCGGTCGCGCGGCGAGTAGCCGTAGACGCCGCGCACCTGGCTTCGATCCTTCAGCGGCCCAAGGCAAACCGTGCCGGTAAGCCGGTCGCGGGACGCCGAGAGCGGCGCGGGGACGTCGCGCACATTGGTGGTCTTCGCTTGGAAGGATTTGTCACAGCTGCCCAGGCCCGCGGTCTCGAGGGGGTGGGCCAGCGCGCCGTAGAGCCCGAAGCGGATGTCCTCGGCTTTGGCGTGCGGGTCCTTGGCCGAGGCCGGGCTGGCGTCGACGTCGACCAGCACGTAGTCGCCGTCCCAGCGCAGATTCGACACCGACATGTTCCAGCCCAGCAGCGCCAGCGATTCACCGAGCCGCGCGCCCTGGGCGCCGTAGGGACGCACCGGCTGGCTGGAGGACGAGCAGCCGGCCAGGCAGGCCACCACGCACGCGAGCATCGCGAGGGCGCTACGCATGATTCAGCGGCTCGGGCTACGAAGATCAGCCGGCAACTAGCTCAGCCCCAGATCGGCGAGCCCGAGCACGCTTCGATAGGGCAGCCCCTCGGCCTCGATGGCCTCGGCGGCGCCGGTGGCGCGGTCCACCACCGTGGCCACCCCCACCACGTCGCCACCCGCCTCCTGTACGGCGCGCACCGCGGTCAGCGCCGAGTTGCCGGTGGTGCTGGTGTCCTCGACGACCAGCACCCGCTTGCCGGATACCTCGGAGCCTTCGATAAGGCGTTGCAGCCCATGGGTTTTCGCCGACTTGCGCACCACGAAGGCGTCGATCGGCCGGCCCGGCGCGTGCATGACGGCGGTGGCCACCGGGTCGGCGCCCAGCGTCAGGCCGCCGACGACGGCGTAGTCCCAGTCGCTGGTCAGGTCGCGCATCAGCGTGCCGATCAATGCCGAGGCGCGGTGGTGCAGGGTGGCCCGGCGCAGGTCGACGTAGTAGTCGGCCTCCTTGCCGGAGGACAGCGTGACCCGCCCGTGCACCACCGACAGGCGCCGCACCAGCTCCGCCAGCTCTTCGAGGTCAGGTCCGGCCACGGCCACTCCCGATTCGTTTGGTGACGGCCCGCATCAGGGTCCGCGGCAGCAGGCGCTCGGCGGCGATGATCGCCTTGTACTGCAGGCCCGGAATGCTGATCACCTTGCCGCGGGCGATATCGGCCAGGCTCTGGCTGACCACATCGTCGACCTCGAGCCACATGAACGACGGCGACTTGGCCATGTCGATCCCAGCGCGGTCGTGAAATTCGGTGTGCACGTAGCCCGGGCACACGGCGTGCACGGACACCCCGGTGCCCTGCAGGCCCACCGACAGGCCCTCGCTGAACGAGATCACCCACGCCTTGGACGCCGAATACGTCGACCCGCGCCCGGGCACCAGCCCGGCGATGCTGGCGATGTTGACGACGGTGCCCGCGCCGGCCGCCAGCATGGCGGGCAGCGCGGCGCGGGTCAGGTGCATGACCGCGGTGACGTTGACGTCGAGCTGGGACTGCAGCAGCGCGGGGTCGGCGGACCAGAAGTCGCCGGAGGTGCCGAAGCCGGCATTGTTGACCAGGACGCGCACTCCCCCGGCCGCGAGCCGGTCACAGACGCGCTGACGGCCGGCCGTATCGGCCAGGTCGGCGGGCAGAATCTCGACGGAACCGGAGTGTTGCTGCAGTTCCTCGGACAGTCCGGTCAGGCGGTCGACATCGCGGGCGACCAGGACCAGGTCGTAGCCGTCGCTGGCATAGCGTCGCGCGAACCCGGCGCCGATTCCGGACGTAGGCCCGGTGATCAGGGCGACGGGGCGAGGCATGAGCGACATCCTAATGACGTCGGCAGCACCGGCCTTGCGACCACCCGGGGCCCGCCGTCAGCGCTGATAGTTGCTGGCCTGCTGGCCGTTGCGCCCGGACGGCGGTGGGCGGCGGATGGTCTCCGAACGCCCGTCGGCCGGCTGGGGCTGGTCGCGGCGCAGCGGCTCGGCGGCGCGGCGACCCGACGGCGAGTCGGGGCCGAGCAGCCCCGCCACGTCCTGCTGCGCGCGCCGGGGCGGCAGCTCCGCGCGGCCCGCGGGCGCCAGCGGCCGGCTGGGTGAGGCGTTGCGCAGTCCGGACGGCGGCCCGGCCTCCTGCGGGGCCTCCTCCGGCAGCGGCGGCAGTACCCGCAACAGGTCGTTGAACTGGCGCACGGTGCGCAGGCCCTCGTCCCACTCGGTGCGCGTGCTGGTGATCGGCAAGGCCACCAGCGTCCAGTTCTGCTCGTTCCACATGATCTCGGCGCTGTCCGGTGCGGTGTGCGCGAAGGTGACCATCCGGCGGTCGCAGGCCCGGCGGGCGGCGTCGAGGTTGGTGGAGTACACCATCCGCGGCCCGATCGCTCCCAACAGCCAAATGTCGCTCTCCCGTGGCTCTTTGAGCCCCTTGAGGCGCAGGTCCACCACCACGTTGGTGCCCACCTTGCGGTGCAGCGCGATGACGGTGGCGACCTCTTCGAGATCGAAGATGTAGACGGCCTCACCGCGAATCTGGCCCAGCACCACGTTCTGGGCGGCGACGTCGCCCACCGTCGACATCACGCCGCGCTTCCAGCGCTTGAGGATGTCGGTCGATTCAGGCTCGTAGTCGAATCCGTGCGATCGCGCCCACGACTTGCGGCGCCTGCTGCGCCCGCGCCGCCGATCGATGTCGACGTACAGCAACACCCCCGCACCGACAAAGCACAGCGCGGAGAGCGTGAACCAGAGGGGGACCATCCAAAACAGGGTATCTGCTATTGGCCCGGAACACAGAAGGCGACCAGGTCACAACCCAATCACAGCTGCGCCCGCCCGGGCGCATAAGCGCCGAACGTCGACTTGTTGCGGCGGTTGGTGCGAAATACCCGCAACAAGTCGACGCCTCTGCGCGCTTAGCCCAGAATCAGCGAGTCACCGTCGGGGCTGACGTTCACCGGAACGGTGTCGCCGTCGTGCACGTCGCCGGCCAGCAACATCTTGGCCAGCTGGTCACCGATGGCCTGCTGCACCAGCCGGCGCAACGGCCGCGCGCCGTAGACCGGGTCGAATCCGCGATGGGCCAGCCACTGCTTGGCCGGCAGCGACACCTCGAGCGTGAGGCGACGCTGCGCCAGCCGCTTCTGCAGCTGGGCCAGCTGGATGTCGACGATCGACACCAGCTCGCCGGGCTCGAGGCCATCGAAGATGATGACGTCGTCGAGCCGGTTGATGAACTCCGGCTTGAACGCCGAGCGCACCGCGGCCATCACCTGCTCCTCGCTGCCACCCGATCCCAGGTTGGACGTCAGGATCAGGATGGTGTTGCGGAAGTCGACGGTGCGGCCTTGCCCGTCGGTCAGCCGGCCCTCGTCGAGCACCTGCAGCAGCACGTCGAACACGTCCGGGTGGGCCTTTTCGATCTCGTCGAACAGGATCACCGTGTAGGGACGCCGCCGCACCGCCTCGGTCAGCTGACCGCCCTGGTCGTAGCCGATGTATCCCGGCGGGGCACCGACCAGCCGCGCGACGGAATGCTTCTCGCCGTACTCGCTCATGTCGATGCGCACCATGGCGCGTTCGTCGTCGAACAGGAACTCCGCCAGCGCCTTGGCCAGCTCGGTCTTACCGACACCGGTCGGCCCGAGGAACATGAACGAGCCGGTGGGCCGGTTGGGGTCGGCGACGCCGGCCCGGGAACGCCGTACGGCATCGGAGACGGCCGTCACGGCCCTCTTCTGCCCGATGACGCGCTTGCCCAGCTCCTCCTCCATGCGCAGCAGCTTGGCGGTCTCGCCCTCGAGCATGCGTCCGGCCGGGATTCCGGTCCACGCGGACACCACCTCGGCGATGTCGTCGGGGCCGACCTCCTCCTTGAGCATCACGTTCTCGCGGGCCTCGGCCTGCGGCAGCGCGGCGTCGAGTTTCTTCTCCACCTCCGGGATGCGCCCGTAGCGCAGCTCGGCGGCCTTGGCCAGGTCGCCGTCGCGCTCGGCGCGCTCGGACTCCCCGCGCAACGTGTCCAGCTGCTCCTTGAGCTCACGGACCACGTCGATGGCGTTCTTCTCGTTCTGCCAGCGGGTGGTGAGCTCGGACAGCTTCTCCTTCTGGTCGGCCAGCTCGGAGCGCAGCTTCTCCAGCCGCTCCTTGGACGCCTCGTCCTCCTCCTTGGCCAGCGCCATCTCCTCGATCTCGAGGCGGCGCACCAAGCGCTCGACCTCGTCGATCTCGACGGGCCGGGAGTCGATCTCCATCTTCAGCCGGCTGGCGGCCTCGTCGACCAGGTCGATGGCCTTGTCCGGCAGGAACCGCGCGGTGATGTAGCGGTCGGACAGCGTCGCCGCGGCGACCAGCGCCGAGTCGGTGATGCGCACGCCGTGGTGCACCTCGTAGCGGTCCTTCAGCCCGCGCAGGATGCCGACGGTGTCCTCCACCGAGGGCTCGCCGACCAGCACCTGCTGGAAGCGGCGCTCCAGCGCGGCGTCCTTCTCGATGTACTTGCGGTACTCGTCGAGCGTGGTGGCGCCGACCAGCCGCAGCTCGCCGCGGGCCAGCATCGGCTTGATCATGTTGCCGGCGTCCATCGCGCCCTCGCCGGTCGCGCCGGCGCCGACGATGGTGTGCAGCTCGTCGATGAAGGTGATGATCTGCCCGGCGGAGTTCTTGATGTCGTCGAGGACGGCCTTGAGCCGTTCCTCGAACTCGCCGCGGTACTTCGCGCCGGCCACCATCGAGCCCAGGTCCAGGCTGATGACGGTCTTGTCGCGCAGGCTCTCGGGCACGTCGCCGGCGACGATGCGCTGGGCCAGGCCCTCCACGATCGCGGTCTTGCCGACGCCGGGCTCGCCGATCAGCACCGGGTTGTTCTTGGTGCGCCGACTCAGCACCTGCACGACGCGGCGAATCTCGTTGTCCCGCCCGATAACCGGGTCGAGTTTGCCGTCGCGGGCGCGGGCCGTCAGGTCGGTGGAGTACTTCTCCAGCGCCTGGTAGGTCGCCTCGGGCTCCGGGCTGGTGACCCGGGCGCTGCCGCGCACCTTGACGAAGCCCTCGCGCAGGGCCTGCGGCGAGGCGCCGTGTCCGGTCAGCAGCTTGGCGACGTCGGAATCCCCGGTGGCCAGGCCCACCAGCAGGTGCTCGGTGGACACGTATTCGTCGTCCATCTCGGTCGCGAGCTGCTGGGCGGTGGTGATCGCGGCCAGCGATTCACGGGACAACTGCGGCTGCGAGTTGGCCCCGCTGGCCTGGGGCAGCCGGTCCAGCAGGCGCTGGGCCTCGGTGCGGATGGTGGCGGGCTCGACGCCGACAGCCTCCAGCAGCGGACCGGCGATGCCGTCGGCCTGCGTCAACAGCGCCATCAGCAGATGGGCGGGCCGGATCTCCGGGTTACCCGCCGCCGAGGCGGCCTGGAGTGCCGAAGTCAGTGCCGCTTGGGTCTTGGTTGTCGGGTTGAAAGAGTCCACGACACCTCCGTTCGTCGGTAGGGAAAATGCTTCTCGGCTTGTTCAACGCCGTCAAGGTTGAGTCTGTTCCGCTCAAGTCTAACGAGTTTTGAGCACTGCGGCGTAGGGGGTACCCCCGTAGCGATGACGCAGACGATGCAACCCCCCGACCAGGCCGACGCCGACCCGGAGACACGGCCGCGCCGGAGCGCCGGCGTGTGGCTGGCCGCCGTGGCCGCCGCCCTGGCGTTCGCCGGCCTGCTGGCGGTCGGGTTCCACACCGATCTCAGCGGCGGTAGCCCGTCGGCGGTCCCGCAGGCCGGGACGCTGCAGGTCAGCGGGACGGGCATGACGAAGACGCTGCCCTGCCACGCCGGTTATTTGTCGGTGAGCGGGCAGCAGAACACCGTCACCCTCACCGGGCACTGCACCAGCGTCAGCGTCTCCGGCAGCGGCAACCACGTCGCGGTCGACAGCACCGACGCGGTCAGCGCGTCGGGGAACGACAACGTCGTTCTCTACCACTGGGGTTCACCCAAGATCGCCAACGTCGGGACGGCCAACGTCGTCCGACAGGGCTGACCCGGCGGCGGCCGAGCCTACAATCGGGGCCCGTGAGCCTGGAGGACGCCGAAGCGCTGCGGGTGCTGCGTGACGCCTTCGCGCCCGCGGACTCGGCCGGTGACTCCGCGCTCGTCCATCGCTTCTACACCCAGTGGTTCGCCCTCGACGGCTCGGTGCGTGATCTGTTCCCGCCCGAAATGGCCGCCCAGCGGCTCGCTTTCGGGCGCGCGCTGCACTGGGTGTTCGGCGAGCTGGTCGCCCGGCGCGCGCAGGAGCCGGTGGCTTTTCTGGCCCAGCTCGGCCGCGACCATCGCAAATACGGTGTGCTGCCGGCCCATTACGAGACCCTGCGGCGCGCGCTGCTCTCGACGCTGCGCGCGCACGTCGGTGCGGCGTGGACCGACGCCGTGGAGGCGGCGGCCCGGCAGTCGCTGAACCTGATCACCGGGGTGATGAGCGGCGCCGCGGACGCCGAGGAGGGCCCCGCCTGGTGGGACGGCACCGTCATCGAACACATGCGGGTGTCGCGCGATCTCGCGGTCGTGCGGCTGCAACTCGACCAGCCGATGCACTACCACCCCGGCCAGTACGTCGACGTCCACGTGCCGCAGTGTCCGCACCGGTGGCGGTATTTGAGTCCCGCCATTCCGGCCGACCCGGGCGGCGGCATCGAGTTCCACGTCCGCCTGGTTCCCGGCGGCCTGGTCAGCACCGCGATCGTCGGCGAAACCCGCATCGGCGACCGGTGGCGGCTGTCCAGCCCGCACGGCGGCCTGCGGGTCGACCGCGAGGGCGGCGACGTGCTGATGGTCGCCGGCAGCACGGGCCTGGCGCCGCTGCGGGCGCTGATCATGGACCTGTCCCGGTTCGCGGTGAACCCGCGCATCCATCTGTTCTTCGGCGCCCGGTACCGTTGCGAACTCTACGATCTGCCGACCCTGTGGCAGGTCGCCTCGCACAATCCGTGGCTGTCGGTGTCTCCCGTCTCGGAGTACAACAGCGACCCGTCCTGGGCCGCGGGCTATCCCGACGTCACGCCGCCGCGCGGCCTGCACGTGCATCAGATCGGGCGGCTGCCCGACGTGGTGACCAAGTACGGCGGCTGGGGTGACCGGCAGATCCTGGTCTGCGGGGGGCCGGCGATGGTCAGCGCCACCAAGGATGCCCTGATCGCCAAAGGCGCTCCGCCCGAACGCATTCAGCATGACCCGCTATGGAGGTAGCCATGCACGTCGTCACTCTGCGCGATCCGTCGTCGCCGCTGGTCGCGCAGTTCGTTCCCGAGGCGGGGATGATCGGCACGTCGCTGCGCGACGCCGGTGTGGAGCTGCTGGGCCAGCGCCGCGGCCTGGACGCCTACGTCTCCGACGGCAAGACGATGGGGATCCCGATCCTGTACCCGTGGGCAAATCGGTTGGGCGAGAACACCTATACCGCCCAGGACGTCACCGTGACCTTGACCCCGGGAGAAAACGGCGTGCGCGCCGACCCCAACGGGCTACCCATCCACGGCGTCCTGGCCGCCTACCCGGGTTGGCGGGTGACCGCCGAGACCGCCAACGAGCTGACCGCCGAACTGGATTTCGGGGCCGATCCCCGATTGCTGGCCAGCTTCCCGTATCCGCACGTGCTGACGGTCGCGGTGCGGCTGGCCGACCGGACGCTGACGGTTCGGACCACGGTGGACGCGACCGGGGATCGGGCCGTGCCGCTGTGCTTCGGGTTTCATCCCTACCTGCAACTGCCCGACGCCCCGCGGGCCGACTGGGTCATCGAGACACCGCCGTTGCGGCATCTGGGCCTCGACGGCACCGGGCTGCCCACCGGCGCTTCCGAGCCGCAGCCGGCCCGGCGAGAGGCATTGGGCGACAACACGTTCGACGACGCCTACGACGGGGTGGCCGACGGCGCAGTGTTCGCGGTGTCCGGCGGCGGTCGGCGCATCGAGGTGCATTTCGAGCAGGGCTATCCGGCGGCGCAGATTTTTGCGCCGGCGCCCGACGACCCCACGAAGACGATCGTGTGCTTCGAGCCGATGACCGCACCGACCGACGCGCTGCGCCGGGGCGGCTACCGCTGCGCGCTACCGGGCGAGCGGGCCGTCACGCAATTTTCGATCCGGGTGGGCTCGCCGTGACCACTCGGGTCACTGCCGCTGTCTGGTGGTCATCAGGTGAATGTGAAAGCGCTAGCAGATGTGCTAGCGCTTTTGCGAAGGTCGTATGCGTGTCGGAGACAGACCCCTTGGGGCGCAAGGGAAAGCGACCGAAAGTCAGCGTCCCCGGCGCGGCTGCCACACCACCAGCGCGGTGCTCTTGGGCACCACCGCCACGTCGCGGCGCTGGCTGGCGCGGACCTGCGAAAGCTCCTCGGTCAACTCCTTGACCCGGGCCTGCAGCGCCTCGACCTGATTAGTCAGCTCGATGATCCGCTTGATGCCGGCGAGGTTGACGCCCTCGTCCTGCGACAGGCGCTGCACCTCGCGCAGCAGGTCAACGTCGTGCTCCGAATACCGCCGTCCCCCACCGGAAGTCCGGCGCGGGCTGACCAGCCCGAGGCGGTCGTAGGTGCGCAGCGTTTGGGCGTGCATGCCGGCCAGCTCGGCGGCCACCGAGATCATGAAGGTCCGGGCGTCCTCTTTTCGTGAATTGCTCGAGCCCTTGGCCATCAGCGATTGCCTGCCCATCCGGCCCGGGGGTCGAAGCCGCTGGCGCGCTCGGCGGCGGCGTACGCCTCCAGCGCCTCCTGGGCGGCCCCCTCCAAATTCGGTGGTACAGCGACCTTTACGGTCACCAGTAAGTCGCCGTTGCCGCCGCTGCGCTTGGGAACGCCACGCCCGCGCACCCGCAGGATGCGGCCGTCGGCGGTGCCCTTGGGCACCCGGACACCGACCTTGCCGTCCAGGGTGGGCACCGAAATGGTTGAGCCCAAAGCCAACTCGGTGAAGCTGACCGGCACCGTCACCGTCAGGTCGTCGCCGTCGCGGCCGAACACCTTGTCCGGGCGCACATGCACCGTCACGTACAGGTCACCCGAGGGCGCACCGCGCAACCCCGCCTCACCCTGGCCGGGCAGCCGGATGCGCTGCCCGTCCTCGACGCCCGGCGGGATCCGCACGTTGATGGTGCGGGTCCGGGTGGTGACGCCGGTGCCCTTGCACTCGTCGCAGGGGTGCTCGATGATCGAGCCGCTGCCCCGGCAATCGGTGCAGGGCTCGGAGAATCCGAACGCGCCCTGGTTGCGGTTGATCACGCCGGAACCGTTGCAGGTGGGACACACCTTCGGGCTGGTGCCCGGCCGCGCGCCACTGCCATGGCAGTTGGTGCACGGCGCCGGGCTGGTCAGCCGCAGCGGCATCGCCACGCCCTTGGCGGCCTCGACGAAATCCAGCTGGGTTTCCGTCTCGAGGTCGTTGCCGCGGCGGGGCCGGCTGGGCCGGGCACCCGAACCGCGCCCGAACAGCCCGCCGAACAGGTCACCGATGTTGGTGCCGCCGCTTCGGCCGGCCGCGTCGAACAAATCGTTGAGGTTGAACTCGGCGCCATCACCACCGACGTTGAAGCCCCCGAACCCGCCGCTGTCGAACCGGCGCCCGCCGAATCCACCGCCGGCGAACAGCCTTCGGGTTTCGTCGTATTCCTTGCGCTTGGCCGGATCCGACAAGACGTTGTGCGCCTCGGAGACCGCTTTGAAGCGTTCACCGGCGGCCGGGTTGTCGGGGTTCGCGTCCGGGTGCAGATCGCGCGCCAACTTGCGGTAGGCGCGTTTGATCTCTTCTGGGCTGGCGTCAGAGGAGACGCCCAGCTCCTTATAGAAGTCCTTTTCGACCCATTCACGCTGGGCCATGTCGCGTCACCCCCTCACCTTTCTTCTGTTGTGTTGATTGTCTGCCTTATTCACCGGACGCGTCGGCGTTGTCGTCCGTGTCGGCCGGTTCGCTTTCGGCGGACTCGGGTGCGGCAGCCGCTCCATCCTCGTCGGCGACCGTGTCGACGACACCGACCAGGGCGTGACGCAGCACCTGATCACCCAGCTTGTAACCCTGCCGCATGACGGTGCCGATCACCGGCCGGGACCCGTCGCCCTCGTGCTGCACCGCTTCGTGCAGCACCGGGTCGAAGTCCTCGCCCTCCTCGCCGAACGCCGTCAGGCCAAGGCCGTTCAGCGCGCTTTCCAGCTTGTCGGCGACCGACTTCAGCGGTCCGGACTCCAGATCGCCGTGCTTGCGGGCGCGGTCGAGATCGTCGAGCACGCCCAGCAATTGGTTGACGACGGCGGCCTTGGCCCGGTCCGCCGCGGCCTGCTGATCGCGCAGCGCCCGCTTGCGGTAGTTGGCGAAGTCGGCCTGCACCCGTTGCAGATCGGCGGTGAGCTCGGCGACTTTGCCATCGGCTTGCTGCGCCGGTTCGCCGGCCGGCGCCCCTCCCGGCGTGTCGCCGGGAGGGGCCTGCCGCACTTCACCGGTCTCAGGGTCGATTCGCCGCTTGTCGGTGATCGTCACCTGTTCGTGTGGATTGCTTTCCGTCACTTGGACTCCCGGTCATCGTCGACCACCTCCGCGTCCACGACGTCGTCAGCGGAGCCAGACCCGTCGCCCGCCGCGCCCCCACCGGCCTGCTCGCCGGCGGCCTGCGTGGCCTCGTAGATCGCCTGTCCGAGCGCCTGTGACTCCTGGCCCAGCTTCTCCATCGCCGCCTTGATCGCGGCGATGTCGGTGCCGCCCAGGGCGGTCTTGGCCTCGGCGATCGCGGCGTCGACCTTGGACAGCGTGTCCTCGGGGACCTTCGAGCCGCCCTCGGCCTCGCGCTGGTCCTTGACGAACTTCTCCGTCTGGTAGACCAGCGATTCGGCCTGGTTGCGAACGTCGGCCTCTTCGCGACGCTGACGGTCCTCCTCGGCGTGCGCCTCGGCGTCCTTGATCATCCGGTCGATCTCCTCCTTGGACAGGCCGGAGCCCTCCTGGATCTTGATCGTGTTCTCCTTGCCGGTGCCCTTGTCCTTGGCCGTGACGTGCACGATGCCGTTGGCGTCGATGTCGAAGGTGACCTCGATCTGCGGGACGCCGCGCGGAGCCGGCGGGATACCGGTCAGCTCGAAGGAGCCGAGCAGCTTGTTGTGCGAAGCGATTTCGCGCTCACCCTGGTAGACCTGGATCTGCACCGACGGCTGGTTGTCGTCGGCCGTGGTGAAGGTCTCCGACCGCTTGGTGGGGATCGTGGTGTTGCGTTCGATGAGCTTGGTCATCACGCCGCCCTTGGTCTCGATGCCCAGGCTCAGCGGCGTAACGTCAAGCAGCAGAACGTCTTTCACCTCACCCTTCAAAACCCCGGCCTGAAGAGCCGCTCCCACCGCTACAACTTCATCGGGGTTGACG
Source organism: Mycobacterium sp. 1165196.3 (assembly GCF_001673415.1). NCBI lineage: Bacteria > Bacillati > Actinomycetota > Actinomycetes > Mycobacteriales > Mycobacteriaceae > Mycobacterium > Mycobacterium sp. 1165196.3. Next base: position 47,036 of record NZ_LZLU01000071.1, read on the forward strand.
CCCTTGTTGGGCTCCTTGCCACCGGTGAGTTCCTTGACCAGGTCGGTCACCGCGGGCATCCGGGTGGAACCACCCACCAGGACCACGTGGTCGATCTCGGACACCGAGATGCCGGCGTCCTTGATCACGGACTGGAAGGGCTTACGGGTGCGGTCCAGCAGATCCTGTGTGATGCGCTGGAATTCGGCGCGGGTCAGCTGCTCGTCGAGGAACAGCGGGTTCTTGTCCGCGTCGACGGTGATGTAGGGCAGGTTGATCGAGGTGCTCTGCGAACTCGAGAGCTCGATCTTGGCCTTCTCGGCGGCCTCACGCAGCCGCTGCATCGCCATCTTGTCCTTGGTCAGGTCAATTCCGCTGGTGCCCTTGAACTTATCGACCAGCCATTCGACGACGCGGTCATCCCAGTCGTCCCCACCGAGGTGGTTGTCACCACTGGTGGCGCGGACCTCGACCACACCCTCGCCGATCTCGAGCAGCGAGACGTCGAACGTACCGCCACCGAGGTCGAAGACCAGGATGGTCTGTTCCTTCTCGCCCTTGTCCAGGCCGTAGGCCAGCGCCGCCGCGGTCGGCTCGTTGACGATCCGCAGGACGTTGAGGCCGGCGATCTGGCCGGCTTCCTTGGTGGCCTGACGCTGGGCGTCGTTGAAGTACGCCGGCACGGTGACGACCGCGTCGGTGACGTCCTCACCCAGGTACGCCTCGGCGTCGCGCTTCAGCTTCATCAGCACGCGGGCGCTGATCTCCTGAGCGGTGTACTTCTTGTCGTCGATCTCGATGGACCAGTCGGTGCCCATGTGCCGCTTGACCGAACGGATGGTGCGGTCGACGTTGGTGACCGCCTGGTTCTTGGCGGGCTGGCCGACGAGCACCTCCCCGTTGCGCGCGAACGCGACGATGGACGGCGTGGTCCGCGAACCCTCGGAGTTGGCGACGACGACCGGGTCACCGCCCTCGAGGACTGCGACGACGGAGTTGGTGGTCCCGAGGTCGATACCGACCGCACGAGCCATAGTGATTCCTCCTGAATATGTAGAGCTTGTCTGGTGCCACTATGCTGAGTGAACCCCGCTCAAGCCTGCCCCTGGGGCGGTGGGCTGTCAACCCAGTATTGAGTGTGGTTCGCTCAACTTGTCGATAATGCTAACGGCGGTCGGTCCCGGCTTGTTCCCGGGTCGCCAAAGAATTCTGGGCGCCGCCGGCAACCTCCGCTATCAGCGCCAGCAGTGCCCGGGTGGCCGCGCTGGCCTGCCGGTTCGCCGAGGTCGCGACGTAGAGCCGCCACTGCAGGTCGTGCCCGGTGATCCGGACGCTCACCAAACCCGAGCTGTCGATGCCCTCGAGGATGGACCAACTCAGAAAACCGATCCCCAGCCCCTTGCGGATGCAGACCGCCGCCGTGCCGATGTCGGCGACCTCCACCGCGACGGTCCGCTCGACCCCGGCGGCCGCGAACGCGGTGTCCACCACGGCGCGGTTCCCATAGCCCGGCGGCCCGTCGACGAAGGGCATGCCCGCGAGCTCGGCCAGCGAAACCGCCTTGCGCCGGGCCAGCGGGTGGCCCTCGGGGACGACCAGCAGCAGCGGCACCGAGGCCACCAGCCGGGTGTGCAGGTCGGCCGGGGGCGGTCCGGTGAAAACCAGGAAGGCGACGTCGAGATCCCCGTCGCGCAATTGGGCCGCCAGCCCGGCCGACCCGGAGCTGGCCGCGCGCAGGTGGACCACGACGTCGGGATGACGGGCGTGCAGTTCGGCCAGCACGGTCGGCACGTCGATGACGCTCACCGACGTCAACGTCCCCACCGTGACGGTGCCGCGCACCGTGCCCCGGGCGGCGCTCACCGCGTCCTTGGCCGCGCGGGCGGCGTCCAAAGTGGTCCGGGCGTGGGGTCGCAGCGCTTCGCCGGCGGGGCTCAGCGCCACGCCGGCGGGGCCCCGGACGAACAACTCGGCGCCCAGTTCGCGCTCGAGCGCCTTGATGGTGGCCGACACTCCCGATTGCACGACGTGCAGCCGCTGGGCCGCCCCGGTGAAGCTTCGACTGTCCGCCACGGCCAGGAAGTACTCGAGGTGACGAAGCTCCACACCAGCGATTATCACCGCCGGTGATGAGAACCATCAGAAGATATCGTTGGTGCTGATCAAACCGCGGGGCATACCGTGACAATGCCCATGGATCAGCAAGCCCCCACCACGATCCGCACCCCCTGGTCGTCGGCGTCGCCCGACGACCGCTTCATCGTGGAGAACCCCGCCACCGGACAGGTCGTCACCGTCGTGCACGGGGCCGGCACCGCGGAGGTGGATCGGGCCGTGCGGACCGCGCACGCGGCGCACCTGCACTGGAAGCTTCGTCCGGCCCGCGAACGCGGCCGCTACCTGCGGCAGATCGCCGACGTCATTCGCGAACACGCCGACGAGATCGCCGCCCTCGAGTCGCGAGAGATGGGCAAGCCGATCAGCCAGGCCCGCAGCTTCGACGTGGAAGCCGCGATCGGGATCTTCGACTACTTCGCCGGCATGGTCGAGGTGCTGCCCAGCCAGGCACGCGACTACGGGCCGGTGTTCGACGTGACCACGCTGGAGCCCTACGGCGTGATCGCCGGCATCGTGCCCTTCAACTGGCCGCCGATCCACACCGCCGGCAAGGCCGCTCCCGCGCTGGCCGTCGGGAACGCCGTCGTGCTGAAACCGCCTGAGCAGACGCCCTCGGTGGTGCTGCGACTGGTCGAGCTGATCCAGTCGGTGCTGCCCGACCCGGTGGTGCACGCCGTGCCCGGCGGCGGCGAGGTGGGCGCCGCGCTGGCCGAGCATCAACTGGTGGGCAAGATCTCCTTCACCGGGTCCCCGCTCACCGGTTCGGCGGTGCTGCGCACCGCGGCCGGCAACCTCACGCCGGCGTTGATGGAACTGGGCGGCAAGAACCCGCTGCTGGTGTTCGACGATGCCAACCTGCACGAGGCGCTGTTGGCCGCCATCGACGGCGGCTTCTTCAACCAGGGCGAAGCATGCACCGCATCGTCGCGAATCCTGGTGCAGGACCACGTCTATGCCGAGTTCGAGGAGAAGCTGTGCGCCGCCGTGCGTCGGCTGCGGGTGGGCGACGGCGCCGATACCGCCACCGACGTGGGGCCGCTCGTCACCCGGGCGCAGCGCAAGCAGGTCCTGGAGTACCTCGACATCGGCGTCGCCGAAGGCGCCCGCATCGCCGCCCAGGCACCGCTGCCGCAGGATCCGCGGCTCGCGGACGGCTTCTACGTCGCGCCGACCGTGCTGACCGGCGTCACGCCGGACATGCGGGTGGCCCAGGAGGAGATCTTCGGTCCGGTGGTCGCCCTGATCCGGTTCAGCGACGAGGCCGAGGCGGTGCGGATCGCCAACGGCACCCCCTACGGGCTGGTCGCCGCGGTGTTCACCGCCGACGGCGACCGGGCGCTGCGGGTGAGCCGGCAGATCCGGGCCGGAGCCGTCTTCGTCAACAACTACGCGCGGGTGGCCATCGGCAGCGGATTCGGCGGCGTGGGCCACAGCGGGTTCGGCCGCGAGCACGCCCAGGAGACGCTGGCCGAGTACGGCTACACCAAAACCATCCGCCTGGCCGCCAACCGTGACGAGTTGCCGTACTGGAGCGGGGCCGCCCGAGTCCTCGAAGGATAACCCAGATGCGTGTCATCGCCCTCGAAGAGCATTACGCCACAACGGAATTCCTGCAGGGCCCGGGCAGCTGGCTGGCGTCGCGAGCCGGCATCGTCGAAGCCGCCAGCGATCTCGGCGACGGCCGCATCGCGGCGATGGACGAGGCCGGGGTGGACCTGGCCGTGCTGTCGCTGGCCGCGCCCGGGGTGGAGCAGCTGGATCCGAACGAGGCGGTGCGGCTGGCCCGGGATTGCAACGACCAGCTCGCGGCGGCGGTGCAGCGCTACCCCGACCGCTTGGCGGGCTTTGCCACCGTGCCCACCAGCGCACCCGACCAGGCGGCCGAGGAACTCGAGCGCGCGGTGCGCGGGCTGGGCTTCCCCGGCGCGGTGATCAACGGACACAGCCGCGGCCGCTATCTGGACGACCCGTTCTTCGAGCCCGTCCTGGACCGCGCGGCCGCCCTGCAGGCGCCGATCTACCTGCATCCGACCATCCCCCCGGCGGGCGTCATCGAGTCCAGCTACGCGGGTTTCGCCGAGCCCGTCACGTTCGCCCTGGCCACGGTGGGCTGGGGGTGGCACATCAACACCGCCACCCACGCGCTGCGGATGATCCTGGGCGGCGTGTTCGACCGGCACCCGGCGCTGCAGATGATCATCGGGCACATGGGTGAGGCGACGTCGTTCATGCTGCCGCGCTTCGACGCCACGCTGACACCGGAGCTGACCGGTCTGCAGCGTCCCGTCAGCTACTACCTGCGGGAGAACTTCCACTACACGTTCGCCAACTTCAACGACCACGCGACGTACGCGAACCTCGTCGCCCAGGTGGGGATCGACCGCGTGGCCTTCTCCGCCGACTATCCGTTCGGGTCGATGGTCGCCGCCCGCGCGTTTCTGGACAGCCTGCCGCTCACCGACGACGAGCGCGCGGGCATCAGCCACCGCAACGCCGAAAAGCTGTTGGGGCTGTAGGGAAGTCGTGAACCGGTAACGGGTCGATAAATTCGGGCCATCGGCTCTGTATCGATACCTGTGTCAGGGCAGCGGCTTTCGCGTCTCGGTGCGTAACCTGAGTGCCGCTATATGAATCGTCTGGGGAGCGGCGGGTGCGGTTTTCGGAGAATGCGCGGCGAAGCCTGGCCGGTGGTTCGCTGCTGCTCGTAGCCCTGGTGGCCGGCTCGGAGCTGGTCTCCGGCTGCAGTTCGGTCATCGGCGGCCGGCCGGTGGCCTCGCCAGGAGCCGGCCCCACCGAACCGTCCTTCCCCACACCCAGGTCCACGCCGCCGTCGGCCACCGCCGCCCCGGCGCCGGGCCCGTCGGCCGCACCGGCGAACCCGACCACCCCGGCCGGCGCCATCCCGCTGCCGCCCGACCAGAACGGCTACGTCTTCATCGAGACCAAATCCGGCGTGACGCGCTGCCAGATCAACAGAGACACCGTCGGCTGTGAGGCGCCCAGGTTGCCCAGCACCCATTGCACTTTGCCGCCGCTGTTGATGCTGACGCCGTTGGCGTGCTCGCCGTCCTGCAGCGGGGAGTTGGTGAAGGGCGCCTCACAGCCGACGGTGTCTCTGTTGATCTGGCAGCGCGTCACGCCGGATTTGGTCTCGATGAAGACGTAGC
>NZ_LZLU01000072.1:0-70590 GCF_001673415.1 Mycobacterium sp. 1165196.3
GCCGGTGGGCGTGCTGGTCGGCTCCTGGCACACCATCGAGGGGCTCGTGTACACCATGCCGGACGGGGCCCGCGACCTGATCCGCGCCTTCTGGCCGGGCGCGTTGAGCCTGGTGGTCACCCAGGCGCCGTCGCTGCAGTGGGACCTCGGCGACGCGCGCGGCACCGTGATGCTGCGCATGCCGCTGCATCCCGTGGCCATCGAGCTGCTGCGCGAAGTCGGGCCCCTGGCGGTGTCCAGCGCCAACGTCTCCGGACGCCCGGCCGCCGTGGACGCCAACGAGGCGCGCAGCCAGCTCGGCGATCTGGTCGACGTCTACCTGGCAGCGGGTCCGTCAGCACAGGGCGCTGCCTCCACGATCGTCGACCTGACCGGGGCCACGCCGCGGATTCTGCGGCCGGGCCCGGTGAGCGCGGAGCGGATCGCGGAAGTGCTCGCCCTCGACCCGGAAAGCTTGACCGCCCAGGCCTGACTGGAGCGGTTGTCGAGGTCCCAGGTTTGTCCAGTACGGTCTCGGTGATGTCCCGCGACGTAACCAACCTTGCCGGGGGTTTACTCGCGCTGGGCGACCGCGGCGCCGGTGTTCCGCTTCGCGAATTGGCGCTGGTCGGGCTGACCGCAGCCATCATCACGTACTTCGCCACCGGCCCGGTGCGGGTGCTGGCCACCCGGCTGGGCGCGGTCGCCTATCCGCGGGAGCGCGACGTCCACGTCACGCCGACCCCCCGGATGGGTGGGCTGGCGATGTTTCTCGGCGTCATCACGGCCGTCTTTCTGGCGTCCCAGCTTCCGGCGCTCACGCGTGGGTTCGTCTACTCCACCGGTATGCCCGCGGTCCTGGTGGCCGGCGCGGTCATCATGGGCATCGGCCTCATCGACGACCGTTGGGGCCTCGACGCGCTGACCAAGTTCGCCGGCCAGATCACCGCGGCCAGCGTGCTGGTCACCATGGGCGTGGCGTGGAGCGTCCTGTACATCCCTATCGGCGGCGTGGGCACCATCGTGCTCGATCAGGCCTCGTCGATCCTGCTGACCCTGGCGCTCACCGTGTCGGTCGTCAACGCGATGAACTTCGTCGACGGGCTCGACGGCCTGGCGGCCGGGCTGGGACTGATCACCGCGCTGGCAATCTGCATGTTCTCGGTCGGGCTGCTGCGCGACCACGGCGGTGACGTCCTGTTCTATCCGCCCGCGGTGATCTCGGTGGTGCTCGCCGGGGCATGCCTGGGCTTCCTGCCGCACAACTTCCATCGCGCCAAGATCTTCATGGGCGACTCCGGCTCGATGCTGATCGGCCTGATGCTGTCGGCCGCGTCCACGACGGCCGCCGGGCCCGTCTCGCAGAACGCCTACGGCGCGCGCGACGTGTTCGTCCTGCTGTCCCCGTTCTTGCTGGTCGCGGCCGTCATCTTCGTGCCGATGCTCGATTTGCTGCTGGCGATCGTGCGCCGCACACGCGCGGGCCGCAGCGCGTTCAGCCCCGACAAGATGCATCTGCACCATCGGTTGCTGCAGATCGGTCATTCGCACCGCCGGGTGGTGTTGCTGATCTATCTGTGGGTGGGGATCGTCGCGTTCGGCGCCGCCAGCACAATCTTTTTCCGTCCGCGTGATACCGCCGCGGTGATGCTTGGCGCCATCGTGGTGGCCGGCATCGCGACGGCGATCCCGCTGTTGCGCCGGGGCGACGACTACTACGACGAAGGGTAGTAGTGGGGTCCGGCATGTGGTACGGTGCTGGTAGAACCCCAAAAAGCCGCGCAGGCTACCGGCCCATCGGAGGTCAATCCGACCGGGCTGGTTCAAGACCGGCCTCGGGAGATACCCCTTGGGTGATTCAAGTGTGACGTGCGATACGCTCGGCGGACCACCGATCAGTCGGTCGGGGGGTTCCCGTTCCATCAACCTGGGATTGAGGTGCTGCAGTGACGACACCAGCGCAGGACGCGCCGTTGGTGTTTCCCTCTGTTGCTTTCCGTCCGGTTCGGCTCTTCGCGATCAGCATTGCCATCACTGCGGTGGCGGTGCTCGCCGCCGGGCTGTCCGGCCACCTGATGGTCGGCGTCTTCTTCGGCGTCGGACTTCTCCTGGGTTTGCTCAACGCAGTATTGGTGCGTCGCTCGGTTGAATCGATCACCGCCAAGGACCACCCGCTGAAAAGGTCAATGGCGGTCAACTCGGCGTCACGGCTGGCCATCATCACGGTCTTCGGGCTGATCATCGCCTACGTCTTTCGCCCCGCCGGCCTGGGCGTCATGTTCGGGTTGGCGCTTTTCCAGGTCCTGTTGGTTGCCTCGACAGCGCTCCCGGTGTGGAAGAAGCTGCGCGCGGGTGACTGGGCGGAGCCATCGGACGGCGCCGAAGGCGGCGTGATCGCAGGGTCGGACGGAACGGAAGATAAGGAACAGCAACGATGACTGGCACGACGTTCCTGGCCGAGTCGGCAATCGAGGTTGGCGAGCACAATAAGGCCACGTGGCTTGGCCTGACCGTCAACACCGACACGATTCTGTCGACCGCGATCGCCGCGGTGATCGTGCTCGGGCTGGCCTTCTTCCTGCGCGCGAAGATCACTTCCAAGGGCGTGCCGAGTGGCGTTCAGCTGTTCTGGGAGGCGATCACCGAACAGATGCGCGGACAGATCGAGAGCGCTATCGGCATGCGGATCGCCCCGTTCGTGCTGCCGTTGGCCGTCACGATCTTCGTGTTCATTCTGATCTCCAACTGGCTGTCGGTCCTCCCGCTGCAATACAAGGACAAATCCGGGCACGCGAGCGAGCTGCTGAAGTCGGCGGCGGCGGACATCAATTACGTTCTGGCGCTGGCCCTTTTCGTCTTCGTCTGCTACCACGTGGCGGGCATCTGGCGCCGCGGCATAATCGGGCATCCGCTGGCGGTGGTCAAGGGTCACGTGGCGTTCTTGGCGCCGATCAACCTCGTCGAAGAGCTCGCCAAGCCCATCTCGCTGTCGCTCCGACTTTTCGGCAACATCTTCGCCGGCGGCATTCTGGTCGCGCTGATCGCGATGTTCCCGCCGTACATCATGTGGGCGCCCAACGCGATCTGGAAGGCCTTCGACCTTTTCGTCGGGGCGATCCAGGCCTTCATCTTCTCGATCCTGACCATCCTGTACTTCAGTCAGTCGATGGAGATCGAGGACCACCATGACTGAGACGCCCATGAATTGTTTTGTCCCACGCACCATTACAGAGGCTCGGTAGACCGCTACCGGATAAGCCCCAAATAAAGGAGGAAAGAATGGCAGGCATGGACCCTCAAATCGCTGCCGCCGCTCTCATCGGCGGAGGCCTGATCATGGGTGGCGGTGCGATCGGCGCCGGCATCGGTGACGGCATCGCTGGTAACGCGCTGGTTTCGGGTATCGCCCGGCAACCCGAGGCGCAGGGCCGGCTGTTCACGCCGTTCTTCATCACGGTCGGTCTGGTCGAGGCGGCCTACTTCATCAACCTGGCGTTCATGGCGTTGTTCGTCTTCGCTACCCCGGTCAAGTAATTCGCTGCAATGCGTGACGCGAGTCTGAGCATTTTGGCATCCAGCCAGGTGGTGGCCGAGGGAGGCAACAACTTCCTCGTCCCCAACGGCACCTTCTTCTTCGTGCTGGCGATCTTCCTGATCGTGCTGGCCGTCATCGGCACATTCGTCGTGCCGCCGGTGATGAGGGTCTTGCACGAGCGCGAGGCCATGGTCGCCAAGACGGCTGCCGACAACAAGAAGGCGACCGAGCAATTCGAAGCGGCCAAGGCCGACTACGAAGAAGCCCTGAGCGAGGCGCGGGTTCAGGCGTCGTCGTTGCGCGACAATGCCCGCGCCGAAGGTCGTAAGGTGGTCGAAGACGCGCGCGCCCGTGCCGAACAACAGGTGATGTCGACGTTACAAATGGCATCCGAGCAATTGAAGCGGGAGAGGGACGCCGTGGAGCTGGATCTGCGTGCCAATGTGGCGTCGATGTCGGCGACGTTGGCAAGTCGCATCCTCGGCGTCGACGTCGCCCCCGCCGCCACGACCACATCCGCAACCAAGACATCCGGACGGTAAATACGTATGTCGACTTTCATCGGCCAGTTGGTGGGCTTTGCAGCCATCGTGTTTCTGGTGGTGCGCTATGTCGTGCCGCCGGTGCGTCGGCTGATGGCCGCGCGGCAAGACGCCGTGCGCCAACAGCTGAAAGACGCTGCGACGGCGAGCGATCGGCTGACCGAGTCGACCACGGCGCACACCAAGGCCGTGGAAGATGCGAAGACGGAGGGCGAACGGGTGGTCGAGGAGGCCCGGACCGACGCGGGCCGCATCGTCGAGCAGTTGCGGGCCCAGGCCGATGTCGAGTCCGATCGCATCAACGCACAGGGCAGCCGTCAGGTCGATCTCTTGCGGACCCAGTTGAGCCGGCAGCTCCGGTTGGAACTCGGCCACGAAGCGGTGCGCCAGGCGGGCGAGTTGGTCCGCAACTACGTCGCCGACTCCGAACAGCAGTCGGCCACCGTCGACCGGTTCCTCGATGAACTCGACGAGATGGCGCCCGTTGCGGCTGACGTCCAGTATCCGTTGATGACCAAGATGCGTTCGTCGAGTCGCATCGCGCTGGGCAACCTGTCGGACAAGTTCGGCACCCTAGCCAAAGACCTTGACAACAAAGGGCTTTCGACTGTCTCCGGTGAGCTGGTAGAAGTTGCTCAGATGCTGGACCGCGAGATCGTCGTCACGCGGTATCTCACCGTTCCCGCCGAGGATGGCGCCCCCAGGGTCCGGTTGATCGAAAGACTGGTCTCCGGCAAGGTCGGCGACGCGACGCTCGAGGTGCTGCGCGCGGCGGTCTCGGAGCGTTGGTCGGCCAACTCCGATCTGGTCGATGCCATCGAACACGTGTCTCGGCAGGCGCTGCTCGAAGTCGCCGAACGCGAGGACAAGGTCGACGAGGTCGAAGAACAGCTGTTCCGGTTCTCCCGCGCCCTCGACGCGGAGCCGCGGCTGGCGATCCTGCTGGGCGACTACTCCGTTCCGGTGGAAGGGCGAGTCGGCCTCCTGCGCAAGGTGCTTGAGAGCGCGAGCGGACGGGTCAATCCGATCACGATGGCACTGCTGACCCAGACTGTGGAGCTGCTGAGGGGCCAGAACGCCGACGAGGCCATCCAGTTCCTGGCGGAGGTTGCGGTGGCGCGCCGCGGCGAGATCGTGGCGCAAGTCAGCGCCGCAGCCGAACTCAGCGATGCGCAGCGCACCCGCCTCACCGACGTGCTCGGCCGCATCTACGACCACCCGGTGGCGGTGCAGCTCCAGATCGATGCCGAACTGCTGGGCGGGCTGCTCATCTCCGTGGCCGACGAAGTGATCGACGGAACGCTCGCTTCTCGACTTGCCGCGGCCCAGGCTCAATTGCCCGACTAACCACCATCGACCAATCACAATCCCACGCGAACCAAGATCAAGTAGGAAGACGAATAGCCATGGCCGAGTTGACCATCTCCGCTGAGGACATCCAGAGCGCCATCGAGGAGTACGTAGGCTCCTTCACGTCCGACACCGCCCGCGAGGAGGTCGGCTCGGTCATCGAGGCCGGGGACGGTATCGCGCACGTCGAGGGTTTGCCCTCCGTCATGACCCAAGAGTTGCTCGAGTTCCCCGGCGGGGTCCTTGGCGTCGCCCTGAACCTCGATGAACACGACATCGGCGCGGTGATCCTGGGTGACTTCGAGAAAATCGAAGAAGGCCAACAGGTTAAGCGCACCGGCGAGGTCCTGTCGGTGCCCGTCGGCGACGCGTTCCTAGGGCGCGTGGTCAATCCGCTCGGCCAGCCGATCGACGGCCAGGGCGACATCGATACCGACATTCGCCGCGCGCTGGAGATCCAGGCGCCGTCGGTGGTGCAGCGGCAGAGCGTGAGCGAGCCGCTGCAGACCGGGATCAAGGCCATCGACGCGATGACCCCGATCGGGCGCGGCCAGCGCCAGCTGATCATCGGCGACCGCAAGACCGGCAAGACCGCCGTCTGCGTGGATACCATCCTCAACCAGCGGGAGAACTGGGAGTCGGGCGACGAACGCAAGCAGGTGCGCTGCGTGTACGTGGCCATCGGCCAGAAGGGCACCACGATCGCCTCGGTCCGACGCGCGCTCGACGAGGGTGGCGCCATGGACTACACCACCATCGTGGCGGCGCCGGCATCCGACTCCGCCGGCTTCAAATGGCTTGCGCCGTACACGGGTTCGGCGATTGCCCAGCACTGGATGTACGAGGGCAAGCACGTGCTGATCGTCTTCGACGACCTGAGCAAGCAGGCCGAGGCCTACCGCGCCATTTCCCTGCTGCTCCGCCGTCCGCCGGGTCGCGAGGCGTACCCCGGCGACGTCTTCTACCTGCACTCCCGCCTGCTGGAGCGTTGCGCCAAGCTGTCCGACGACCTCGGTGGCGGCTCGCTGACCGGGTTGCCGGTTATCGAGACCAAGGCGAACGACATCTCGGCCTACATCCCCACCAATGTCATCTCGATCACCGACGGCCAGTGCTTCCTGGAATCCGACCTGTTCAACCAGGGCGTGCGGCCGGCCATCAACGTCGGTGTCTCGGTGTCCCGCGTGGGTGGTGCGGCGCAAATCAAGGCCATGAAGGAAGTCGCAGGCTCGTTGCGTCTAGACCTGTCGCAGTACCGGGAGCTGGAGTCCTTCGCCGCATTCGCCTCAGATCTGGACGCGACGTCCAAGGCCCAGCTGGAGCGCGGTGAACGCCTGGTCGAGCTGTTGAAGCAGCCTCAGTACCAACCCATGCCGGTTGAGGAGCAGGTGGTGTCGATCTTCCTGGGCACCGGCGGTCACCTGGACTCGGTGCCCGTCGAGGACGTCCGACGTTTCGAGACCGAGCTGCTGGATCACATGCGGGCCTCGGAAGAGAAGTTCCTGGCCGGCGTCCGCGACAGCGGCAAGCTCTCCGAAGAGGGCGAGAACCAGCTCACCGAGATCATCAACAACTTCAAGAAGGGCTTCGCGGCCACCGGTGGCGGCTCGGTCGTGCCCGACGAGCACGTCGAGCCCCTGGACGAAGAGGATCTGGAGAAAGAGTCCGTACAGGTCAAGAAGGAGAAGCCGAAGGACAAGAAGGAATCCAAGGATTCCAAGGCCTCCGGCAAGGACAAGAAGTAGCTACCGATGGCGGCAACACTTCGCGAATTACGGGGCCGGATCCGTTCGGCCGGGTCGATCAAGAAGATCACCAAGGCCCAGGAGATGATCGCGACCTCGCGCATCGGCAAGGCGCAGGCCCGGCTGGAATCCGCCCGGCCTTACGCATTCCAGATCACGTCGATGCTCACCACGTTGTCCTCCGAAGCCGCTTTGGACCATCCGTTGTTGGTCGAGCGTGACGAGCCGAAGCGCGCCGGCGTCCTGGTGGTGTCCTCGGACCGCGGTCTGTGCGGCGCGTACAACTCAAGCATCTTCCGCCGTGCCGAGGAACTGTTCTCGTTGCTGCGGGAGGAGGGCAAGACACCCATCGTTTACACGGTGGGCCGGAAGGCGCAGAACTACTTCAAGTTCCGCAACTGGGACATCACCGAATCCTGGACGGGTTTCTCCGAGCAGCCCCAGGTGGAGAACGCCCAGGAGATCGCGTCCACTTTGGTCGAGAGCTTCATGGCCGGGGTCGGCGATGACGAGTCACAGGACGACCAGGGCGTCGACGAACTGCACATCGTCTACTCGGAATTCAAGTCGATGATGTCGCAGGCCGCGGTGGCCCATCGGATCGCTCCGCTGGTCATGGAATACGTCGAGGACACCGACGAACTCCACACCTTGTACTCGTTCGAACCAGACGCCACAACGCTTTTCGACGCGCTGCTGCCGCGGTATGTGACGACCAGGGTGTATGCCGCGTTGCTCGAATCGGCGGCATCGGAGCTCGCGTCGCGTCAACGAGCGATGAAGTCGGCGACCGACAACGCCGACGACCTGATCAAAGAGCTGACGTTGATGGCGAACCGGGAGCGCCAGGCTCAGATCACCCAGGAGATCAGCGAAATCGTCGGCGGCGCAAACGCGCTCGCCGACGCTCAGTAGCACACGAGGAAGAAGAAAAATATGGCTGCTACTACTGAAAGCACCGAGAAGACCGACAAGAAGTCGACCAAAGCCGACACCAACGGCCGCATCGTACGGGTGACCGGCCCCGTCGTCGACGTCGAGTTCCCGCGCGGCTCGGTACCCGAGCTATTCAACGCTCTCAACGCGGAGATCACGTTCGAGGAGCTCAAGAAGACCCTGACACTCGAGGTTGCGCAGCACTTGGGCGACAACCTCGTTCGGGCAATCTCGCTGCAGCCCACCGACGGCCTCGTGCGCGGCGTTGAGGTCACTGACTCCGGAAAGTCGATCTCGGTGCCGGTCGGTGAGGGCGTCAAGGGGCACGTCTTCAACGCCTTGGGCGACTGCCTGGATAAGCCAGGGTACGGCGAGGAGTTCGACCACTGGTCAATCCACCGCAAACCGCCGCCGTTCGAGGAGCTCGAGCCCCGCACCGAGATGCTCGAGACGGGTCTGAAGGTCGTCGACCTGCTCACCCCGTACGTGCGTGGTGGCAAGATCGCACTGTTCGGCGGTGCGGGCGTGGGCAAGACGGTGCTGATCCAGGAGATGATCAACCGTATCGCCCGAAACTTCGGTGGCACTTCGGTTTTCGCCGGCGTCGGTGAGCGCACCCGTGAGGGCAACGACCTGTGGGTCGAACTCAAGGAAGCCGACGTGCTCAAGGACACCGCGCTGGTGTTCGGTCAGATGGACGAGCCGCCCGGCACCCGCATGCGGGTGGCCCTGTCCGCGCTGACCATGGCGGAGTGGTTCCGTGACGAGGCCGGCCAGGACGTGTTGCTGTTCATCGACAACATCTTCCGGTTCACCCAGGCCGGATCCGAGGTCTCGACGCTGCTCGGTCGTATGCCGTCCGCGGTGGGTTACCAGCCGACGCTGGCCGACGAGATGGGCGAGTTGCAGGAGCGCATCACCTCGACGCGAGGCAAGTCGATCACGTCGATGCAGGCCGTTTATGTGCCCGCCGACGACTACACCGACCCGGCGCCGGCGACGACATTCGCGCACCTGGACGCCACCACCGAGCTCTCTCGAAACGTGTTCTCCAAGGGCATCTTCCCCGCGGTGGACCCCCTGGCGTCGAGCTCGACCATTCTGGACCCGAGTGTTGTCGGTGACGAGCACTACCGCGTTGCCCAGGAAGTCATCCGAATCTTGCAGCGGTACAAGGACCTGCAGGACATCATCGCGATCCTCGGTATCGACGAGTTGTCCGAAGAGGACAAGCAGCTCGTTCAGCGTGCACGACGGATCGAGCGATTCCTGTCGCAGAACATGATGGCGGCCGAGCAGTTCACCGGTCAGCCCGGTTCGACGGTACCGCTGAAGGAGACCATCGAGGCGTTCGACCGCCTAACCAAGGGCGATTTCGACCACATCCCGGAGCAGGCGTTCTTCTTGATCGGCGGCCTGGACGACTTGGCGAAGAAGGCCGAAAGCTTTGGCGCCAAACTGGATTCCTGAGGCGTGAGCGAAAAGGCTCTGAAAGGCTCGTGGCATGGCGGATTTGAACGTTGAGATAGTCGCCGTCGATCGAAAGATCTGGTCGGGTGAGGCGACGTTTCTGTTCACCCGTACCACCGTCGGTGAGATCGGCATCCTGCCGCGGCACATCCCGCTGGTAGCGCAGTTGGTCGACGATGCAATGGTGCGCGTCGAACGAGACGGTGAAGACGATCTGCGGATCGCGGTGGACGGCGGATTTCTGTCCGTCACCGAGGAATCGGTGACAATCCTCGCCGAATCCGCCGAGTTCGAGTCGGAGATCGACGAAAGCGCCGCCAGAGAGGCTTCCGAGTCGGACGACCCGCGTATCGCCGCCAAGGGGCGCGCAAGGTTGCGCGCCGTCGGCGCGATCGACTAACCGCCTCGGTCCAGACGATGAGCGCGCCCATGGTTGGGATGGTCGTGCTGGTCGTCGTGCTGGCAGGCGCCGTCGTCGCGCTGAGCTATCGATTGTGGAAGCTGCGCCAGGGCGGCACGGCGGGGATCATGCGAGACATTCCCGCGGTCGGAGGCCACGGCTGGCGCCATGGCGTAATCCGTTACCGCGGTGGGGAAGCCGCGTTCTACCGATTGTCCAGTCTGCGATTGTGGCCGGATCGACGGCTGAGCCGGCGAGGCGTCGAGATCGTCTCGAGGAGGGCGCCACGCGGCGACGAGTTCGACATCATGACCGACGAGATCGTCGTCATCGAGCTGCGTGACACCACCCAGGACCGCAGGTCCGGCTACGAGATCGCGCTCGACAAGGGCGCGTTGACGGCGTTTTTATCCTGGCTGGAATCGCGTCCGTCGCCGCGGTCCCGCCGGCGCGGCCTCTAGCCGCGCCGCGTTGAGGCGATCGGACCCCTGCTAGCTTCCGGCCGCCGGTTTCCAGAGCACATCACCGTCGGGGTTGGCCACCCGCGACAGGATGAACAGCAGATCCGAGAGGCGGTTCAGGTATTTCGCGGGCAGCACGCTGACCTGCCCGGGCGCGGCATCGACCGCGGCCCACGCCGACCGCTCGGCTCGGCGCACCACGGTGCGAGCGACGTGCAGAAACGCCGACAACGGCGAACCACCGGGCAGCACAAACGAATTCAGCTTCGGCAAGGGCTCGTTGTACGTGTCACACCACTTTTCGAGCCGATCGATGTAAGGCTGGGTGACCCGCAGCGGGGGATATTCCGGGTTGTCGACCACGGGGGTCGACAGATCCGCGCCGGCGTCGAACAAGTCGTTTTGAATCTGGCGCAATACGCTGGTGAGCTGCTCGTCGGGCCGGCCGACGGCGACCGCGACACCGATCGCCGCGTTGGCTTCGTCGCAATCGGCGTAGGCCACCAGCCGGGGATCGTTCTTGGAGACCCGGGAGAAGTCGCTCAATCCCGTGGTGCCGTCGTCGCCGGTTCGCGTGTAGATGCGAGTCAGGTGTACAGCCATGAGCAAACCGTACTCGGGTGTGGCTCGGCCGACTGACAAGGCGATACCGCTTCACTAGACTGACGCGGGTGGCTGAGCGATTCGTGGTGACCGGCGGCAACCGGTTGTCAGGCGAAGTCGCAGTAGGGGGCGCGAAAAACAGCGTGCTCAAGCTGATGGCCGCAACGCTGCTGGCCGAAGGCACCAGCACGATCACCAACTGCCCCGACATCCTGGACGTGCCGTTGATGGCCGAGGTGCTGCGCGGGCTGGGCGCGACCGTCGAACTGGACGGCGACGTCGCCCGCATCACCTCTCCGGACGAGCCGAAATATGACGCCGACTTCGCCGCGGTCCGGCAGTTTCGCGCGTCGGTGTGCGTGCTGGGACCGCTGGTCGGCCGGTGCAAGCGCGCCCGTGTCGCGCTGCCCGGTGGTGACGCGATCGGTTCGCGCCCACTGGACATGCATCAGGCCGGCCTGCGCCAGCTCGGCGCGCAATGCAACATCGAGCACGGATGCGTGGTGGCGCAGGCCGATACGCTGCGCGGCGCGGAGATTCAGCTGGAGTTCCCCTCGGTGGGAGCCACCGAGAACATTCTGATGGCCGCGGTCGTGGCCGAGGGCGTGACCGTCATCCACAACGCGGCACGCGAGCCCGACGTCGTCGACCTGTGCACGATGTTGAACCAGATGGGCGCGCAGATCGAAGGCGCCGGTTCGCCGACCATGACCATCACCGGCGTCCCGAAGCTGCACCCGACCGAGCATCGCGTCATCGGGGATCGCATCGTCGCCGCCACGTGGGGGATCGCTGCCGCGATCACCCGCGGTGACATCACGGTGACGGGCATCGACCCGGCACACCTGCAGGTGGTGCTGCACAAATTGCACGACGCCGGCGCCACCGTGACCCAGACCGACGACAGCTTCCGGGTGGCGCAGTACGAGCGCCCCAAGGCCGTCAACGTGGCGACCCTGCCATATCCCGGATTTCCGACAGACCTGCAGCCGATGGCCATCGCCTTAGCCTCGATCGCCGACGGCACCTCGATGATCACCGAGAACGTATTCGAGGCGCGCTTTCGGTTCGTCGAGGAAATGATTCGTTTGGGCGCCGATGCCCGCACCGACGGACACCATGCCGTCGTTCGGGGGCTGCCGCAATTGTCGAGCGCGCCGGTGTGGTGTTCGGACATCCGGGCCGGCGCGGGCCTGGTATTGGCCGGGCTTGTCGCCGACGGAGACACCGAGGTCCACGACGTGTTCCACATCGATCGCGGCTACCCGTTGTTCGTGGAAAACCTGGCGATTTTGGGAGCGGAGATCGAGCGGGTACAGTAACCAAAGTCAGTGCCCCACAAGCGCGGTCACCAACGCGAAGGTGGACGAGAGCGGGGCCTTGACTCCCTCGCTGGATTGGTACTAGCCTGGCACGGCTGCTCCCGAGACGGTCTCTAGCAGATCAAAACTGGGAGTTGACTTACCTGCCGGATCTGTATTAAGCTGGCAGGGTTGCCCCAAAACGGGCGAAACAAGTGTTGTTTGAGAACTCAATAGTGTGTTTGGTCTTTTTATTTGTTGTTGTTTTTTGACCATACTTCGCACCCCCCGTGTGTGGGTATGGTCGTTTTTTTGATGCCAGTTTTTGGTGTCTTTTTGTTAGGTCAGATTATCTCTGATTTGAAATTCACCTCGTTCTGCGAGGAGATTTTGTTTGGAGAGTTTGATCCTGGCTCAGGACGAACGCTGGCGGCGTGCTTAACACATGCAAGTCGAACGGAAAGGCCTCTTCGGAGGTACTCGAGTGGCGAACGGGTGAGTAACACGTGGGCAATCTGCCCTGCACTTCGGGATAAGCCTGGGAAACTGGGTCTAATACCGGATAGGACCTTTAGACGCATGTCTTTTGGTGGAAAGCTTTTGCGGTGTGGGATGGGCCCGCGGCCTATCAGCTTGTTGGTGGGGTGATGGCCTACCAAGGCGACGACGGGTAGCCGGCCTGAGAGGGTGTCCGGCCACACTGGGACTGAGATACGGCCCAGACTCCTACGGGAGGCAGCAGTGGGGAATATTGCACAATGGGCGCAAGCCTGATGCAGCGACGCCGCGTGGGGGATGACGGCCTTCGGGTTGTAAACCTCTTTCACCATCGACGAAGGTCCGGGTTTTCTCGGATTGACGGTAGGTGGAGAAGAAGCACCGGCCAACTACGTGCCAGCAGCCGCGGTAATACGTAGGGTGCGAGCGTTGTCCGGAATTACTGGGCGTAAAGAGCTCGTAGGTGGTTTGTCGCGTTGTTCGTGAAATCTCACGGCTTAACTGTGAGCGTGCGGGCGATACGGGCAGACTAGAGTACTGCAGGGGAGACTGGAATTCCTGGTGTAGCGGTGGAATGCGCAGATATCAGGAGGAACACCGGTGGCGAAGGCGGGTCTCTGGGCAGTAACTGACGCTGAGGAGCGAAAGCGTGGGGAGCGAACAGGATTAGATACCCTGGTAGTCCACGCCGTAAACGGTGGGTACTAGGTGTGGGTTTCCTTCCTTGGGATCCGTGCCGTAGCTAACGCATTAAGTACCCCGCCTGGGGAGTACGGCCGCAAGGCTAAAACTCAAAGGAATTGACGGGGGCCCGCACAAGCGGCGGAGCATGTGGATTAATTCGATGCAACGCGAAGAACCTTACCTGGGTTTGACATGCACAGGACGCGTCTAGAGATAGGCGTTCCCTTGTGGCCTGTGTGCAGGTGGTGCATGGCTGTCGTCAGCTCGTGTCGTGAGATGTTGGGTTAAGTCCCGCAACGAGCGCAACCCTTGTCTCATGTTGCCAGCGGGTAATGCCGGGGACTCGTGAGAGACTGCCGGGGTCAACTCGGAGGAAGGTGGGGATGACGTCAAGTCATCATGCCCCTTATGTCCAGGGCTTCACACATGCTACAATGGCCGGTACAAAGGGCTGCGATGCCGTAAGGTTAAGCGAATCCTTTTAAAGCCGGTCTCAGTTCGGATTGGGGTCTGCAACTCGACCCCATGAAGTCGGAGTCGCTAGTAATCGCAGATCAGCAACGCTGCGGTGAATACGTTCCCGGGCCTTGTACACACCGCCCGTCACGTCATGAAAGTCGGTAACACCCGAAGCCAGTGGCCTAACCTTTTGGAGGGAGCTGTCGAAGGTGGGATCGGCGATTGGGACGAAGTCGTAACAAGGTAGCCGTACCGGAAGGTGCGGCTGGATCACCTCCTTTCTAAGGAGCACCACGAAAAGCACTCCAATTGGTGGAGTGCGAGCCGTGAGGGGTTCTCGTCTGTAGTGGACGAAAACCGGGTGCACAACAGCAAATGATTGCCAGACACACTATTGGGCCCTGAGACAACACTCGGTCGATCCGTGTGGAGTCCCTCCATCTTGGTGGTGGGGTGTGGTGTTTGAGTATTGGATAGTGGTTGCGAGCATCTAGATGAACGCGTGGTCCTTCGTGACCGGCGTGTTCATCGAAATGTGTAATTTCTTTTTTAACTCTTGTGTGTAAGTAAGTGTTTAAGGGCGCATGGTGGATGCCTTGGCATCGAGAGCCGATGAAGGACGTGGGAGGCTGCGATATGCCTCGGGGAGCTGTCAACCAAGCATTGATCCGAGGATTTCCGAATGGGGAAACCCAGCACGAGTGATGTCGTGTTACCCGTATCTGAATATATAGGGTGCGGGAGGTAACGCGGGGAAGTGAAACATCTCAGTACCCGTAGGAGAAGAAAACAATTGTGATTCCGTCAGTAGTGGCGAGCGAACGCGGAACAGGCTAAACCGCACGCATGTATAACCGGGTAGGGGTTGTGTGCGCGGTGTTGTGGGATTGATATGTCTCAGCTCTACCTGGCTGAGGGGTAGTCAGAAAGTGTCGTGGTTAGCAGAAATGGCCTGGGATGGCCTGCCGTAGACGGTGAGAGCCCGGTACGCGAAAACCCGTCACCTACCTAGTATCAACTCCCGAGTAGCAGCGGGCCCGTGGAATCTGCTGTGAATCTGCCGGGACCACCCGGTAAGCCTAAATACTTCTCGATGACCGATAGCGGATTAGTACCGTGAGGGAATGGTGAAAAGTACCCCGGGAGGGGAGTGAAATAGTACCTGAAACCGTGTGCCTACAATCCGTCAAAGCCTCCTCGTGGGGTGATGGCGTGCCTTTTGAAGAATGAGCCTGCGAGTCAGGGACACGTCGCGAGGTTAACCCGTGCGGGGTAGCCGCAGCGAAAGCGAGTCTGAATAGGGCGCATCCCCTTTGGGGTGTAGTGGCGTGTTCTGGACCCGAAGCGGAGTGATCTACCCATGGCCAGGGTGAAGCGCGGGTAAGACCGCGTGGAGGCCCGAACCCACTTAGGTTGAAGACTGAGGGGATGAGCTGTGGGTAGGGGTGAAAGGCCAATCAAACTCCGTGATAGCTGGTTCTCCCCGAAATGCATTTAGGTGCAGCGTTGCGTGGTTCACCACGGAGGTAGAGCTACTGGATGGCCGATGGGCCCTACTAGGTTACTGACGTCAGCCAAACTCCGAATGCCGTGGTGTAAAGCGTGGCAGTGAGACGGCGGGGGATAAGCTCCGTACGTCGAAAGGGAAACAGCCCAGATCGCCGGCTAAGGCCCCTAAGCGTGTGCTAAGTGGAAAAGGATGTGTAGTCGCAGAGACAACCAGGAGGTTGGCTTAGAAGCAGCCACCCTTGAAAGAGTGCGTAATAGCTCACTGGTCAAGTGATTATGCGCCGATAATGTAGCGGGGCTCAAGCACACCGCCGAAGCCGCGGCACATTCACGTCTACGTGAATGTGGGTAGGGGAGCGTCCCTCATTCAGCGAAGCCTCCGGGTAACCGGTGGTGGAGGGTGGGGGAGTGAGAATGCAGGCATGAGTAGCGATAAGGCAAGTGAGAACCTTGCCCGCCGTAAGACCAAGGGTTCCTGGGCCAGGCCAGTCCGCCCAGGGTGAGTCGGGACCTAAGGCGAGGCCGACAGGCGTAGTCGATGGACAACGGGTTGATATTCCCGTACCCGTGTATAGGCGTCCCTGATGAATCAGCGGTACTAACCACCCAAAACCGGATCGACCATTCCCCTTCGGGGGCATGGAGTTTCGGGGCTGCGTGGGACCTTCGCTGGTAGTAGTCAAGCGATGGGGTGACGCAGGAAGGTAGCCGTACCAGTCAGTGGTAATACTGGGGCAAGCCCGTAGGGAGAGCGATAGGCAAATCCGTCGCTCATTAATCCCGAGAGGTGATGCATAGCCGATTGAGGCGAATTCGGTGATCCTCTGCTGCCAAGAAAAGCCTCTAGCGAGCACATACACGGCCCGTACCCCAAACCAACACAGGTGGTCAGGTAGAGAATACCAAGGCGTACGAGATAACTATGGTTAAGGAACTCGGCAAAATGCCCCCGTAACTTCGGGAGAAGGGGGGCCGGAATACCGTGAACACCCTTGCGGTGGGAGCGGGATTCGGCCGCAGAAACCAGTGGGTAGCGACTGTTTACTAAAAACACAGGTCCGTGCGAAGTCGCAAGACGATGTATACGGACTGACGCCTGCCCGGTGCTGGAAGGTTAAGAGGACCCGTTAACCGTAAGGTGAAGCGGAGAATTTAAGCCCCAGTAAACGGCGGTGGTAACTATAACCATCCTAAGGTAGCGAAATTCCTTGTCGGGTAAGTTCCGACCTGCACGAATGGCGTAACGACTTCCCAACTGTCTCAACCATAGACTCGGCGAAATTGCACTACGAGTAAAGATGCTCGTTACGCGCGGCAGGACGAAAAGACCCCGGGACCTTCACTACAACTTGGTATTGGTGTTCGGTACGGTTTGTGTAGGATAGGTGGGAGACTGTGAAGTACAGACGCCAGTTTGTATGGAGTCGTTGTTGAAATACCACTCTGATCGTATTGGACACCTAACGTCGAACCCTTATCGGGTTCACGGACAGTGCCTGGCGGGTAGTTTAACTGGGGCGGTTGCCTCCTAAAATGTAACGGAGGCGCCCAAAGGTTCCCTCAACCTGGACGGCAATCAGGTGTTGAGTGTAAGTGCACAAGGGAGCTTGACTGCGAGACTTACAAGTCAAGCAGGGACGAAAGTCGGGACTAGTGATCCGGCACCTCTGAGTGGAAGGGGTGTCGCTCAACGGATAAAAGGTACCCCGGGGATAACAGGCTGATCTTCCCCAAGAGTCCATATCGACGGGATGGTTTGGCACCTCGATGTCGGCTCGTCGCATCCTGGGGCTGGAGCAGGTCCCAAGGGTTGGGCTGTTCGCCCATTAAAGCGGCACGCGAGCTGGGTTTAGAACGTCGTGAGACAGTTCGGTCTCTATCCGCCGCGCGCGTCAGAAACTTGAGGAAACCTGTCCCTAGTACGAGAGGACCGGGACGGACGAACCTCTGGTATACCAGTTGTCCCACCAGGGGCACGGCTGGATAGCCACGTTCGGACAGGATAACCGCTGAAAGCATCTAAGCGGGAAACCTTCTCCAAGATCAGGTTTCTCACCCTTTTAGAGGGATAAGGCCCCCCGCAGACCACGGGTTCGATAGGCCAGACCTGGAAGCCCAGTAATGGGTGCAGGGAACTGGCACTAACCGGCCGAAAACTTACCAACACACAATCGCAACCACAGTCCAATTCACGGCAGCAATGCCGCGAACACCGCACCCCCCACCAAACAAATTTAAATAGAGTTACGGCGGCCACAGCGACAGGGAAACGCCCGGTCCCATTCCGAACCCGGAAGCTAAGCCTGTCAGCGCCGATGATACTGCCCATACGGGTGGAAAAGTAGGACACCGCCGAACATACACAAAAACACCCCCGGCAACGGGGGTGTTTTTGCATGCGCAATTAGTCGAAAAGTGTCAAAGTCACCCGTTGCTTTTCTAATTCGAGCAATGTGCG
Organism: Mycobacterium sp. 1165196.3; assembly: GCF_001673415.1. Classification (NCBI taxonomy): domain Bacteria; kingdom Bacillati; phylum Actinomycetota; class Actinomycetes; order Mycobacteriales; family Mycobacteriaceae; genus Mycobacterium; species Mycobacterium sp. 1165196.3. Next base: position 17,931 of record NZ_LZLU01000072.1, read on the forward strand.
CTTTCGGCCGAGTCCGCCGCCGAAGCCCGTAAGGCTTCCATTGGCACCGATGACGCGATGGCAGGGAACGACGATGGCGATCGGGTTGTGGCCGTTGGCCAACCCGACTGCGCGCGCGGCGCCCGGCGCTCCGATCTGCTCGGCGATTTCGCCGTACGAGCGCGTTTCGCCGTAAGGAATGGTCAGCAGCGCCCGCCATACTCGGCGCTGAAATTCGGTGCCGCACAGGTCGAGCTCGACATCAAAATTCGTCAGCTCGCCGGCGAAATACGCGGCGAGTTGTTCGACAGCCTCACCGAACGCCCGGGGGTTCGGTGACCAGTCGGCGCGGCTCGGTTCATAAGTCTGGTCGACCATTCGCAGATTGGTCAGCACGGAGCCGCGACCGGCCAGGGTCAGCAGCCCGATCGGGCTGTCGATGGTGCGGTACTCGATCATGTGCGCCACTCCTCTCCCCGCAAGCGGGAGGTCCCCCCGCAAGCGGGAGGTCCCCCCGCTGCCTCGTCGCCGGCGTGAATCATGCGACCTCCTGTGGCGGCCAATGGTTTACCGGATGCTCGAGAGTGGTCCAAAGGTATTGGGTGGCATAGGAACGCCACGGTCGCCACCGCGCGGCGCGTGCGGCGAGGGACCGTTCGTCGGACGGCAGGCCCAGCTGTTCGGCGGCCAGGCGCACGCCCAGATCGCTGGCGGGAAACGCGTCGGGATCGCCGAGGCCGCGCATGGCGATGACCTCCGCGGTCCACGGGCCCACCCCGGGCAGGGCGAGCAGTTGCGTTCGGGCCCTTTCCCAGTCGCACCCGGGGCTCAGCACCACACTGCCGTCGGCGAGGCCGGCGACCAAAGCGCTCAGGGTTCGTTGCCGGGCTCTGGGCACCGCCAGATGAACCGGATCGATCTCGGCCAACTGCTCGACGGACGGGAAGGTGTGGGTCAGCGATCCCTCCCGATCGTCGATCGGCTGCCCATAGGCAGCGACCAGGCGGCCCGCATGGGTGCTCGCCGCCTTGGTGGACACCTGCTGGCCCAGCACCGCACGCACCGCGAGCTCGGCCTCGTCGACCGTGCGCGGAATTCGCTGTCCGGGCGCCTTGGCTACGACGGCGGCGAACTCGTCGTCCGCGCCGAGCGCATCGTCCACGGCTTGCGGGTCGGCATCGAGGTCCAGCAGACGCCGGCAGCGCGCGATGGCCGTCGTCAGATCGCGAAAGTCGTCGAGCACGAGCACGCAACGGACGTGATCGAGGGCGGGCGTCAGGGCGACGATCGCGTTGCCGAACGGCAGGCGCAGGCTGCGCCGATAGGCGCCATCGCGGATCTCCTCACAACCGGGAACCGTGCCCGCCGCCAGATGACCGAAGACACCGGCGTACGCGAAGGGCGTGCGCACCGGGAGCCGGAGGCTCACCGTGCCAGGCGAATTCGGGGCCGACGCGGCGCGTGTCACCGCGCGCCGCCGCAGCGCGCTGGGTGTGTTCTCGAACACCGAGCGCACGGTGTCGTTGAACTGACGGATGCTGGAAAAGCCCGCGGCGAATGCGACGTCGCCGAACGGCAGATCCGTCGTCTCGATCAGCACGCGCGCGGTTTGCGCCCGTTGCGCGCGGGCCAGGGCTAGCGGGCCGGCCCCCACCTCGGCCTGCAGGAGGCGCTCCAGCTGCCGGGTGGTGTAACCGAGTTCGGCGGCCAGGCCGGTGACTCCCGCACGGTCCACCGCGCCGTCGGCGATCAGCCGCATCGTTCGCGCCACGATGTCATCCCGCACGTTCCATTCCGGAGACCCCGGGGAGGCGTCGGGGCGGCACCGCTTGCACGCGCGGAAGCCGGCGCGCTGCGCGGCCGCCGCGGTCGGATAAAACCGCACGTTCCGGGCGAACGGTGGCCGCACCGGGCAGCTGGGCCGGCAATAGATCCGGGTGGTCAGCACCGCGGTGACGAACCAGCCGTCGAACCGGGCGTCCTTCGACTGGACGGCGCGGTAGCAGCGTTCGAAATCGTCGTGCACGGTTCCACACTTACACCCAGCCCCCGACAAAACTGGCGGAAAAGCGACATCGTCGTGGGATGCACCCGCGCGACCTATTCAACCTGGTGGGCGGTGCACCATCCGATGCGCCTTTCTCGTCCATTCGAGCTATTTCCAGCGCGCGATGGTATTAACTGTGACGCAACTCGCTGGCTCCTTTGCTATCGCCCGAACCGGGGTGAGCGAGTTCGGGGAAAGGCGAACCGATGACGCGGCTAGCGACGTGGTGGGCGCAAGACGACCACTTCGATTGGCTGACAGGTTATTTGCAGGCCCACGGGCTCAGCACGAGCACCCGCAGGGTTCTCGCCGTGGTGGCGTCCTCGTTGGTATTGGTGCCCGTCAACGTGCTGTACGGGCCCGTCCCGTTGTATCCGCGTGTGGCGCTGGCGGTTTCGGTCGTCGCCGCCGTCTTGGGGCTGGGCATGGCGGCGTTGTGGTTGAGCGGGTGGCCCACCCGACGACAGTCCATCTTCTACATCCTGACCGGCGCCATATCCATTGGTGGCGGTTGTCTGTGGCAGCCTCAGCCACTCGTGGGGCTGATGTCGTGCTCGGCGTTATCGGTCACCGGCGGGTACATCGCGTTCTTCCACACGGTCCGGCTCATGGCGCTGAATTTCGTTCTGGCCAGCGCGATCGGGGCCTGGCAGGCGGTGCGGCTGGCCGCCAGCGGACAGACCCTGCTGGCCTTCACCGGTTACTTTCTGGTCCTGGAACTCAACGTGGTCGTGCCGCTCGCCATCCAGGTCGTGGTGCGCGCGCTGTGGATGGACCTCTTGCGCGCCAACCGTGACCCGCTGACCGGTCTGCTGAACCGGAGAGCCTGCGACCGGGCCATTGTCGGCCGAATGCTGGCCGGCGCCCATCACATGTTTCTGGCGGTCGCCATGGTCGATCTCGACCGCTTCAAAGAGCTCAACGACAGTCGCGGACACGCCGCCGGCGACGAGGCGCTGATCGCTGTGGCGGGCACCTTGACCACCGCGTGCGGCGAGACCGCTGTGGTCGGGCGAGTCGGCGGGGAGGAATTCCTGGTCGCCGACATCGTGACGACAGAACAGCTGCCGGACTGGGGTCGGCAGCTCTGCGACGCCGTGGCCGGGGTGGACGTGTCGGTGACCGCCAGCGTCGGAATCGCCACGCTGGCGCTGAGCAACGTGGTCTCGGACTACGCCGAGCACGCGTTTCACCAGTTGGTCGCCCATGCCGACACCGCGATGTACGAGGCCAAGCGGTGTGGCGGTAATCAGACCCGGCACCACCAGATCGCGGTCTGAGCGGTACCCGCGGGGCGCGTTGCGTTCAGCTGATCGGATCCTTCGGCGAGTGGTGTTCTACCGCCGCGGCGGCCGCGATGAAGTCGCGTGCCGAGCGAGACAGCGGTCGATCGGAATTCCAGATCATGCCGACATCGCGATCGGCGTCGGCGTCGGCCAGCCGCAGCACCCGCACCCCCGGCGCGTACTCGCTGCCGTCGATGGGCACCAGACTGACGCCCAGTCCCGCGGCGACTAGGCCGGCGACCGTCGTGAGGGTCGGGGCCTCCAATCCGATGCGGGGCCGAAACTGCGCTGCCGCACAGAGCTCGTCGAGCAGTCCCCGCATGCCGAATCCGCGGTGCATCGTCACGAAGCGCTCGTCGGCCAGATCGATCATGGACACCGCCGCACCGTGCGAAAAGCGGTGGTCCTGGGGCACGGCGATGCCCAGCCGTTGACGAAACAGGCTGCGCCAGGCCAGCGTTCGTTTGCGCGGCCGTGGCGATACCACGCCGATGTCGACGACTCCGGACCGCACGCGATCGCCGATCGACTCGGCGGGCCCTTCCTCCAGCGCGAACGTCACCCGCGGTGACGATTCCCCGAACTTCGCGATCAACCTCGGAACCACCGTCGATCCGAACGAGCTCAGAAAGGCCAACCGGATCTCGCTGACGGCCGGGTTTGTCAGGTCATCGATCTCGCGCCGGGCCGAGTCGAGCTCGAGCTGGGCCCGCCGCGCGTGCTCATAGAAGATCCGGCCGTACGTGTTGAGGGCAAGGCGCCTGCCGTGCCGGTCGAACAGCGGCGTCCCCACCTGCTGTTCCAGGCGCGCCAGCATCCGGGTCAGCGTCGGCTGGGCGACATGGAGCTGCTGTGCCGCCGCCGTGACGTGCTGCAATTCGGCGAGTGTGATGAACCACTCGTAGTCGCCGTCCGACATGCAACCACCTCTGCTTATGTGTTTCACGCATCATAAGCACCGAAATAATTCATTTCCTTTTCAGCTGCACGGCCCGAAGCATTGTTGGCATGCCTCACGTCGTCGCGCATCGGGCCGGATCCAGGGGATATCGGCGCATGACGATCGCGCTGTACGGTGCCGGCCTGTCCAGTTTCGCCGCCATGTACTGCACGCAGGCGCTGCTCCCGGCATTGTCGGCGTCCTACCGGATCACGCCGGCGACCGCGGCGTTGACGGTTTCGCTGACGACGGGCATGTTGGCGCTGTCGATCATTCCGGCGAGCGTGCTGTCCGAGCGCTACGGACGCATCACCGTGATGCTGACGTCGGGCATAGCGTCCAGCGTTATCGGGCTGTTGCTGCCGCTGAGTCCCACCCTCGGCGTGCTACTGGCCGGCCGCGCGCTGCATGGCGTCGCGCTGGCCGGTATACCGGCGGTCGCCATGGCATTCCTGGCCGAGGAGGTGCACGCCTCGTCGCTCGGTTCGGCGATGGGCCGCTACGTCGCGGGCACCACGGTGGGAGGGCTGGTCGGGCGGATCGTGCCGTCCCTGGTCGTCGACGTCAGCAATTGGCGGGTCGCGCTGTTGGTGTGCTCGGTGATGACGCTTGCCGGCACGGTCGTGTTCGCCCTGTTGGTGCCCCGGTCGCAGTTCTTCAGCCCGAAGGCGGCGAGCGTGCGCGACACTGTGCGCAACCTTGCCGCACATGTGCGAAACCCCGTGCTGCTGAAGCTGTTTGCCTTGGGTTCGGTGGTGATGGGGGCGTTCGTCACGGTGTACAACTACCTCGGATACCGGCTGACGGACCGGCCCTTCGGATTGGCCTCCTCGGTGGTCGGGCTGTTGTTCGTGCTGTACCTGGTGGGCACCTGGACGTCGGTGGTGGCCGGGCGGCTCGCGGACCGCAGGGGCCGCCGGCTCGTGCTCGGCTCGGCATTGCCGATCACCGTGGCCGGCCTGCTGCTCACCGTCCCGCACGCGCTGGCCGTCATCGTCATCGGTGTCGGCGTGTTCACCGGCGGCTTCTTCGCCGCGCACACCGTCGCCAGCGGCTGGGTGGGTGCGGTGGCGCAGCGCGACCGCGCGGAGGCCTCGGCGCTGTACCTGTTCAGCTACTACCTGGGCGGATCGGTGGCCGGCGCCTTGGGCGGCGTCGTGTACGGCAGCGGCGGCTGGCCGGCGACCATGTTGTTCGTGGGCGGGCTGCTGGCCGCCGGTACCTTGCTCGTCGCAATGTTAGTGCGGCAGACGGCAACTCGGCCCGATGCGCGCCTGGCCGTCGCCGTCGCCCGATGAACCGCTAGGCCTGCGCCTCAGCCGGGAGGCGTTCCGACGCACACGCCACCGGCGCAGGCACCCGCACCGCCCGGTCCCGCCGACGCCCCGGCACCCGGGACGCCCGCGCTGGCCCCGCCGGGTCCGGCGCCGGCCCCCGAACCGCCCGGTCCGGCGGTGGTCGCACCGCCCGGCCCGACGCCCGGTCCACCGCCACCCGGTTCGCCGGTCCCCGGCGCCGTCGGAGCGGTTGTTGTGACGCTCGCCGGCGTCGTGACGGTGGTGGTGACGGTCGACGTGCTGGGGTTCTTGTTGTCCTTGCCCGAGCTGCAACCCGCGGTCAACGAACTCAAGGCGATCGCCGCGGCGATTCCCGCGGCGACCGAAACACGGGTGACTCCACTACCGGTCATGCGCAAACCAATCTCTGAGGGGTCAGTTCTTGTGTCCCTCTACCCATTCCGGTCTGATATCAACCGTGTCCGGCCGACGGGTCGTCCACCGCGACGGGCACCGCCAGTCGGGTGGGACGCTCATGGCCGCGCAGGGTCACGCTGTCGCCCAGAGACCAACGCGCCCGCTCGGTTTCGCTGGCGCGCTCGATCGCGTCGGCCGTCGCGAGCAGCCGGCTCGCGTGCGCCTTGGCCAGCTCGCACAGCCGGGCCGCCTCGTTGACCGGCTCACCGATCACGGTGTATTCGAAGCGCTCCCTGGCACCGACGTTTCCGGCCACGGCTTGGCCGGCCGCCACGCCGATGCCCGCCGACAGCTCAGACATTTCGTTGGCCAGCCGTTCGGAGATGCTGCGCCCGGCGGCAAGGGCCGCGTCTTCCGGTGAATCAAGGCGGTTGGGAGCCCCGAAGATCGCCAGCGTCGCATCGCCCTCGAACTTGTTGACCAGCCCGCAATAACGGTCCACCTCTTCGACGACGATCCCGAAAAATTGGTTGAGCACGGCCACCACCTCGGCCGGCGGGCGGCTGGTCACCAACTGGGTGGAGCCGATGATGTCGATGAATACGACTGCGACATGGCGTTCTTCGCCGCCCAGCTTCGGCTTCTCGCGTTCGGCGGCCAGGGCCACTTCGCGCCCCACGTGGCGGCCGAAGAGGTCGCGAACGCGTTCGCGCTCGCGCAGTCCGTTGACCATCGCGTTGAAGCCGCGCTGCAGCTCGCCGAGTTCGGTGCCGTCGAATACCACCAATTCGCCGCGCAGATCACCCTTTTCGACGCGCTGAAGCGCGGCCCGCACCACGCGCACCGGTGTCGCGGTCAGCCACGCCAGGATCCACATCAGGATGCAGCCGAAGATCAGCGCCGCCGACGACACGATCAGGACACCGACTGCGAACTGGGTCTGGGTGAGATTGTTCAGCCAGATCTCGAACAGCGTCAAGAGCGCGATGCCGATGACCGGAACACCTGAACCGAGGAACCACACCGTCATGGTCCGGCCCATGATCCCGGCCGCCAGCCGACGGGGCGGCGGACCGGCCTCGAGCGCCTGAGCCGCCACCGGACGCAACGCGAACTCGGCGAGCAGATAACTGCCGGTGGCCACCAGCACACCGCAGAAACTCACCCCGACCAGGAAGCGGGGGATGAACATCGTGTTGACCAGGCCGTAGAGGACCGAATACAGCACCGCCCCGGTTCCCCACAGGACGAGGTCGACCAACGCGATCCGCCACGGGGCGATGAACGTGTTGCGTTCGTCCTCGGGCGTCGGCGCGCGCTCCTCGATGGCCCACCGCAACGCCAGCACGGTCCTGCGGGTGATCCAAAACGTGCCCAGCGTCAGCGCCAGCAGGATGTAGGCCGGTGACACCCCGAACGTGAGCCACGCCGGTGCGTCGTCGAAGATGCTCGGTACCGGGATGGCGACTGTGACCAAGATCAGCCCCGCGACGATCCCGACCAGGTTCGCCCCCAGCACCAGGACGGTCATGATGATCTGGATGCGTACCCGGCGACGGCCCTGGCTTTCCGACACCCGCCCCAGCAGCAGGGAGCCGTACGCGGGCGTGGCCGGCAGACGGCCGCTCTGACGGGTGACCCGCTCGAGCACCCGGCCTATTCGCTGCGCCACGGACTGGTTGGCCGACATGGTGGCGTCAGCCTAATTTGTCGGCGACGCTCTAAGGTGAGTCGGGTGCGTCTAGTGATCGCTCAATGCACCGTGGACTATGTCGGCCGGCTCACCGCGCATCTGCCCTCCGCACGCAGGTTGTTGTTGTTCAAGGCCGACGGATCGGTCAGCGTGCACGCCGACGACCGCGCCTACAAGCCGCTGAACTGGATGAGCCCGCCGTGCTGGCTGACCGAGGAGCCCGGTGATCAATCGCCGGTGTGGGTGGTCGAGAACAAGGCGGGCGAGCAACTGCGCATCACCGTCGAGGAGATCGAACACGACTCCAGCCACGAACTCGGCGTCGACCCCGGCCTGGTCAAGGACGGCGTCGAAGCGCACCTGCAGGCGCTGCTCGCCGAGCACGTGCAACTGCTCGGCGAGGGATACACGCTGGTTCGCCGCGAGTACATGACGGCCATCGGTCCGGTCGATCTGCTGTGCCGCGACGAACACGGGGGCTCGGTGGCGGTGGAGATCAAGCGGCGCGGCGAGATCGACGGCGTCGAACAACTCACCCGGTACCTGGAATTGCTCAACCGCGACACCGTGCTCGCGCCGGTCCGGGGAGTGTTCGCCGCCCAGCAGATCAAACCGCAGGCCCGCACGCTCGCCACCGATCGCGGTATCCGTTGTCTGACATTGGATTACGACAAGATGCGCGGCATGGACAGTGACGAGTACCGGCTCTTCTGACGGTTCGCCACTACACTGACCGGATGGCTCGGCGCCGCCCCCCGCCACGTCGGCAGCGGCCGTTGGCGCCGCCCCCGGCCCTGCGGCGGGTGGAGGTCGGCCCGGACGGCCACGAGTACGAGGTTCGGCCCGTACCGGCGGCCCGGGCGGCCAAGACCTATCGGTGTCCCGGCTGCGACCACGAAATACGTTCCGGCTCAGCGCATCTGGTGGTATGGCCCACCGATTCGACGCTCGCAGGCGGCCCCGGACAGGTGGAGGACCGCCGGCATTGGCACACGCCGTGCTGGACGCACCGCGCTACCCGCGGTCCGACCAGGAAGTGGTCGTGAGGGTCGGCGTCTCAGGCGGCCGGCTCGACGAGCTCGATCAGGACTCCGCCACCGTCCTTGGGGTGGATGAAGTTGATCCGCGAGTTTGCCGTGCCGCGCCGGGGCGCGTCGTAGATCAGCCGCACACCCTGCTCGTGCAGCTGGGCGACCAAGGCGTCGAGGTCGCTGACCCGAACGGCCATCTGCTGGATGCCCGGCCCGCGCTTGTCGAGGAACTTGGCGATCGTCGAGGACTCGTCGATCGGGGCCATCAACTGGATCTGTGCGGTGCCCGCCGGAGCGCCGCGCACAGCCAGCATGGCTTCGCGGATTCCCTGCTCCTCGTTGACTTCCTCGTGCACCAGGATCATGCCGAGGGTGTCGTGGTACCAGTCGATGGCGGCGTCCAGGTCGGCGACTGCGATGCCGACGTGATCGATCGCCGTCACCAGTGAGGTGGCCAGGATCTGACGGGCGTCAACTTGATCGGTCGTCATCACATAACGGTAACCTGGCGGCAAAGATTGCGCTTCCCCGGGAGGCCGAACCGGCCGTCGGCGCAGGATTAGGAGAGTGTCATGACGACGTCGGTGATCGTTGCTGGAGCACGGACACCCATCGGCAAGCTGATGGGTTCGCTGAAGGACTTTTCGGCCAGCGATCTGGGGGCGATCGCGATCGCCGGGGCGCTGGAAAAGGCCTTCCCAAATGTTCAAGAGCCGGGTTCGCTGGTCGACTACGTGATCATGGGCCAGGTGTTGACGGCCGGGGCCGGCCAGATGCCGGCACGCCAGGCGGCCGTGGCGGCCGGGATCGGCTGGGACGTTCCGGCGTTGACCATCAACAAGATGTGTCTGTCCGGCATCGACTCCATCGCGCTGGCTGACCAGCTCATTCGCGCCGGGGAGTTCGACGTCGTGGTGGCCGGCGGCCAAGAGTCCATGACCAAGGCGCCGCACCTGCTGATGGACAGCCGCTCGGGCTACAAGTACGGCGATGTGACGGTGCTGGACCACATGGCCTACGACGGCCTGCACGACGTGTTCACCGACCAGCCGATGGGCGCGCTCACCGAGCAGCGCAACGACGTCGACCAGTTCACCCGGCAGGAGCAGGACGAGTTCGCTGCCCGGTCGCACCAGAAGGCCGCCGCGGCATGGAAGGACGGCGTCTTCACCGACGAAGTGGTGCCGGTCAACATCCCGCAGCGCAAAGGCGATCCGCTGCAGTTCACCGAGGACGAGGGGATCCGCGCCAACACCACCGCCGAGTCGCTGGCCGGCCTCAAGCCGGCCTTCCGCCGTGACGGCACCATCACCGCCGGATCGGCCTCCCAGATCTCCGATGGCGCCGCCGCGGTGGTGGTGATGAGCAAGGCCAAGGCACAGGAGCTGGGGCTGAGCTGGCTGGCAGAGATCGGTGCGCACGGCGTGGTGGCCGGGCCGGATTCCACGCTGCAGTCGCAGCCGGCCAACGCGATCAAGAAGGCGATCGCCCGTGAGGGCATCTCCGTCGACCAGCTCGACGTCATCGAGATCAACGAGGCGTTCTCCGCGGTGGCGCTGGCCTCGACCCGCGAACTGGGCGTGAATCCCGACCTGGTCAACGTCAACGGCGGCGCGATCGCCGTCGGGCATCCCATCGGGATGTCGGGAGCGCGGATCACTCTGCACGCCGCCCTGGAATTGTCGCGACGCGGCTCCGGATACGCCGTCGCGGCGCTGTGTGGGGCCGGCGGACAGGGCGACGCGCTGATTCTGCGCGCGGGTTAGCCGCCCGATCGGACGTTTGCCGACGTTGCTGGCGCGGCGCGCCGGTGGCCGATTGTGATCTTCGTCATATTTGCCGATCACGGGGCTTTTCGTGGGCGTTTTCGGCCCGCTGCGTCGCCGTCTGAGCGGCTCCGCCACCGGGTGGATGGGTAGCCCGTCCGCATGACAAACTTGACGGCGTGACTCGTCCGCGACCTCCTATCGGCCCCGCCCTGGCTGGTGCGGTCGATCTCTCCGGTCTCAAGCAACGGGCCCAGCCCGCGGCCGGCCCAGCCGCAGGGGCCACACAGTCAGCCGCCGACGGTGACCCCGGCATCATCGCGGTCACCGAGGCCAATTTCGAGGCCGAAGTCCTGCTGCGGTCCGAGGAAGTGCCCGTCGTGGTGTTGCTGTGGTCGCCGCGCAGCGATGCGTGTGTCCAGCTGCTCGACACGTTCGCCGGGCTGGCCGCCCAGGACAATGGCAAGTGGTCGTTCACCACGGTCAACGTCGACGTCGCGCCCCGGGTGGCGCAGATATTCGGTGTCGATGCCGTCCCGACCGTGGTGGCATTGGCCGCCGGGCAGCCGATCTCGAGTTTTCAGGGGATGCAGCCGACCGAGCAGTTGCGCGGCTGGCTGGATCAGATTCTCTCGGCGACCGCCGGAAAGCTTAGGGGCCCAAGCGGTTCCGCGGAGGCCGAGGCGGTCGACCCGGAGCTGGCAGCGGCCCGCCAGCAGCTGGAAGACGGCGACTTCGAGGCGGCTAAGACGTCGTATCAGTCGATCCTGGACGCCAATCCGGCCAACGCCGAAGCCAAGGGCGCGATCCGGCAGATCGAATTCCTCACGCGCGCAACCGCGCAACGCCCGGACGCCGTTGCCGTGGCCGACGCCGCGCCCGGTGACATCGAAGCCGCCCTCGCGGCGGCCGACGTGCAGATCCTCAACCAGGAGGTCGGACCCGCCTTCGATCGCCTGATTGCTTTGGTGCGCAGCACATCCGGCGACGACCGCACCCGAGTGCGCACCAGGTTGGTCGAGCTTTTCGAGCTATTCGACCCGACTGACCCCGAGGTCGTCGCCGGGCGGCGCAACCTCGCCAACGCGCTGTACTGAGGTTTACTCGGGGGCCAGCCACAGCGCCGACGTGGGCGGCAGCACCAGCAGTGCCGAGGCCGGCCGGCCGTGCCAGGGGTCTTCCGTGGCGTCCACCCCGCCCATGTTGCCGATCCCCGTACCGTTGTAGGCCGTCGCGTCGGTGTTGAGCACCTCGCGCCACCGGCCGGCCGAGGGCAGGCCCAATCGGTATCCGCCGTGCTCGGCGCCCGCGAAGTTGAACACACAAGCCATCACCGAGCCGTCCTTGCCGTACCGCAGGAAGCTCAGCACGTTGTTGCCCGAGTCGTTGGCGTCGATCCAGGAGTAGCCGTCTGGCACGGTGTCCTGGCTCCACAGCGCCGGGTGAGTGCGGTAGATGTCGTTGAGGTCGCGGACCAGGCGCAGCACCCCGTTGGAGAACCCCTGCTCGTCGAGCTGCCACCAATCCAGGCCGCGCTCCTCGGACCACTCGGCGCGCTGCCCGAATTCCTGTCCCATGAACAACAATTGCTTGCCCGGGTGCGCCCACTGGTAGGCGAGCAAGCTGCGCAGCCCGGCCGCCTTGACGTGGTTGTTGCCCGGCATGCGGCCCCACAGCGTGCCCTTGCCGTGTACCACCTCGTCATGGCTGATCGGCAGCACGTAATTCTCGCTGAACGCATAGAGCATCGAGAACGTCATCTCGTGGTGGTGGTAGCTGCGGTAGATGGGATCGCGGCTGATGTAGTCGAGCGTGTCGTGCATCCAGCCCATGTTCCACTTCATCGAAAAGCCCAGGCCGCCAAGGTTTGTCGGCCGCGTCACGCCGGGCCACGAGGTGGACTCCTCGGCGATGGTGACGATGCCCGGGGCGGTCTTGTGCACCGTGGCGTTCATCTCCTGCAGGAACTGCACCGCCTCCAAGTTCTCCCGGCCGCCGTAGATGTTCGGGGTCCAGCCCCCTTCGGGGCGGGAGTAGTCCAGGTAGAGCATCGAGGCGACCGCGTCCACCCGCAGGCCGTCGATGTGGAACTCCTCGAGCCAGAACAGCGCGTTGGCCACCAGGAAGTTACGCACCTCGCGACGGCCGAAGTCGAATACGTAGGTGCCCCAGTCGAGTTGCTCGCCCCGCTTGGGGTCGGAGTGCTCGTAGAGCGGCGTGCCGTCGAAGCGGCCCAGCGCCCAGGCGTCCTTGGGAAAGTGCGCCGGCACCCAGTCCACCAGTACGCCGATGCCGGCCTGGTGTAAGGCGTCGACCAGGGCCCGGAATTCGTCGGGGGTGCCGAACCGCGATGTCGGCGCGTAGTACGACGTCACCTGGTAGCCCCACGATCCGGCGAAGGGATGCTCGGCGACCGGTAGCAGCTCGACGTGGGTGAACCCGTGTTCCACAACGTAATCCGTCAGCTCGCGGGCCAACTGGCGGTAGTTCAGTCCGGGGCGCCAGGAACCCAGGTGCACCTCGTAGGTGCTCATCGGTTCGAACACCGGGTTGCGCCGCGCGCGCTCGGCCATCCAGTCGGCGTCTTCCCACGTGTAGCTGCTGCGCGTCACCCGGGATGCGGTGTGCGGCGGCACCTCGGTGGCGAACGCCATCGGGTCGGCGCGCTCGGTCACGACGTCGTCGGCCCCGTGCACCCGGAACTTGTACAGCCCCTCGACGGGAAAGCCGGGCCAGAACAGTTCCCAGACCCCCGATGAGCCCAACACCCGCATCGGGGCTTCGCTACCGGTCCAGCCGTTGAACTCACCGATCAGATTGACGCCCTTGGCATTCGGCGCCCATACCGCGAACGACACCCCGTTGACCACGCCGTCGGCCGTGGTGAACGAGCGCGGATGCGCGCCCAGTACTTCCCAGAGCCGCTCGTGGCGTCCCTCCCCGAACAGGTGGAGGTCGACCTCGCCCAGGGTCGGCAAGAAGCGGTAGGCGTCGGCGACGACGTACGGCTCCGCCCCCTCATAGGTGATCTGCAACCGATAGTCGATCAGGTTGACGAACGGCAGCGCGACCGCGAAAAGCCCGGATTCGATGTGCTGCATCGGGAACCGATCGTCGCCGACGAGTGCGACGACTTCGGTCGCGTGCGGCCGGTACGCCCGAATGACGGTGTGGTCGGCGTACTCGTGCGCCCCGAGAATGCTGTGCGGGTTGTAATGCGTGCCCCCGATCAGGCGCGAGAGGTCGGCAGGGTCGGGTGCCAGGAGCGCCCCGGCGAGTTGGTCGGTTTTGCTCATGTCACAATCCCTCCGGTCCGTTTGGTGGCCTGCGCAGCAGGATCCCCCGCGCGTCGTGCGGTATGAGCGGCATATTGATGATGTGCGCAACCGCCTGCCCGGGATCGATGCGAACGTAATTGGCTTGGCCCCACTGGAATTCCTGGCCGGTGATCTCGTCGCGCACCCAAAAACGCTCGTAGGGCTCCATACCCAGAGCCTCCATATCTAAAAACAGCGTCGCCTCCTCGGCGCCGAACGCGTTGAGCGTCACCACCACCAGGACGCAGTCGCCGGTCACCGGGTCGAACTTGGAATAGGCGAGCAGCGCATCGTTGTCGATGTCATGGAAATGAATCGTGCGCAGTTGCTCCAGCGCGGGGTGCAGTCGGCGAATCGCGTTGAGCTGCGTGATGAATGGCTCCAGCGATCGCCCCTCGGCCAGCGCGGCGGCGAAATCGCGGGGCCGCAACTCATACTTCTCGGAGTCCAGGTACTCCTCGCTGCCCTCCCGCACCGCGCGATGTTCGAACAGTTCGTAGCCGGAGTACACCCCCCACGCCGGACCCATGGTCGCCGCCAGCACCGCTCGGATCGCGAACATGCCGGGTCCGTTGTGCTGCAGGATGGCGTGCAGGATGTCCGGGGTGTTGACAAACAGGTTGGGGCGCCGGAAGTCTGCCGCGGCGGCGATGGCCTCGCCAAACTCAGTGAGCTCCTGCTTTGCCGTGCGCCAGGTGAAATAGCTGTAGGACTGGGTAAACCCGAGCTTGGCCAGGCCGTACTGGCGGGCCGGGGGCGTGAAGGCCTCCGACAGGAACAGCACGTCGGGGTCGATGCCCTTGACCGTGGCGATCAGCCAGGCCCAGAAGTCTGGCGGCTTGGTGTGCGGGTTGTCGACGCGGAAGAACTTGACGCCGTGGTCCATCCAGTGCCGGACCACGCGCAACACCTCGTCGTAGAGGCCGGCGGGGTCGTTGTCGAAGTTGATCGGATAGATGTCCTGGTATTTCTTCGGCGGGTTCTCCGCGTAAGCGATTGTGCCGTCCGGCAATTCGGTGAACCAGTTGCGGTGATCGCGCGCCCACGGATGATCCGGTGCGCACTGCAGCGCCAGGTCCAGCGCGACCTCCATGCCTAACTCGCGGGTGGCGGCGACGAAGGCGTCGAAGTCCTCGATGGTCCCCAGATCCGGGTGCACGGCGTCATGTCCGCCCTCGTCGCTGCCGATCGCCCAGGGGGAGCCCACGTCTCCGGGCGCCGCGGTCGGGGAGTTGTTGCGCCCCTTGCGATGTACCTTGCCGATCGGGTGGATCGGCGGCAGGTAGACGACGTCGAAGCCCATCGCCGCGATGCGGGGAAGCTGGGCGGCCGCCGTGGCGAACGTGCCGTGCACGGGGTTGCCGTCGGCGTCCCACCCACCGGTCGAGCGGGGAAACATCTCATACCAGGAGCCGAACCGGGCCAGCGGCCGGTCCACCCAGACGCCGTACTGCTCGCCGCGGGTGACCAGATCGCGCAGCGGGTAGTCGGCCAGGATTTCCTCGATCTCGGGGCCCAGCGCCAGCGCGGTGCGGGTGACCGGGTCGCCCGGCTCGCGCAGCGCGGCGGCGGCGGCCAGCAGCGGCTCGCGCAGTGCCCGCGGCACGCCCGTCGCCGCGCGTTCGAAGAGCCCCGCACCGACCAGAAGGTCGTTGGACAACTCGGTCTCACCCTGACCGGCGTCCAGCTTGGCGACCAGCCCGTGCCGCCACGAGTGGATCGGGTCGCCCCACCCGTCGACCCGGAAGGTCCACAGCCCGACCTGATCGGGGGTGAACTGACCGTGGAACACGTAGGGTTCCGGACCCATCGTCATCGGCAGCAGCAGCGGTTTGATCCGTTGCTGGTCGACCTTGCCGTCGCGCTGGGTCGCCGGCTTGGTCGGGGCCGCAGCGGCCTTGATCCGGCGGGTCTCGCTCACCTGCGGGTAGCCGGGGCCGAGGTAGCGCACGACCAAGGTCGCCGCGACTGCCTCGTGGCCTTCTCGCCATACCGCGGCGCTGACCGGGACGACTTCGCCGACCACGGCTTTCGCGGGATACGCGCCACAGGAAACGACCGGTTGGACGTTATCGATCTCGACACGACCGGGCACCAGCACTCCGTTCCGATTGTTTGCGGCCATGCCCGCGATGTGCTCCGTGCGGAATGCCGCTCGTCGGGAAACTTCCTGTCGTGAGGAAAATTTCTGGGCAGGGAAGCATCGTTGCGACCCCGATTACTACCCGATACCCACCCTAGTCTCCGGTCACACACCGCCGGGGAAATGCGGTGCGTCCGGTCGCCGTGCACGGGCCGGGAACCTCAGTAAGGTAGGGACGCGTGAAAGCCCTCCGCCGGTTTACCGTCCGTGCTCACCTTCCGGAGCGTCTGACCGCGCTGGACCAACTGTCGACCAACCTGCGATGGTCGTGGGACAAGCCCACTCAGGAGCTTTTCGCGACCATCGACTCTGACCTGTGGGAGCGGTGCGGCAGCGATCCGGTGGCGTTGCTGGGCGCGGTCAAACCGGCGCGGCTCGATGAGTTGGCGCTCGATGAAGCCTTCCTGCGCCGGCTCGACGAGCTGACCGCCGATCTCAACGACTATCTGAGCCGCCCGCTGTGGTACCAGCAGCGGCAGGAGCAGGGCGCCGAGATGCCGGCCGCCATCGCGTACTTCTCGATGGAATTCGGCATCGCCGAGGTGCTGCCCAACTACTCCGGTGGCTTGGGAATCCTGGCCGGCGACCACCTGAAGTCCGCATCCGATCTGGGCGTGCCGCTGGTGGCGGTGGGCCTCTACTACCGGTCCGGGTATTTCCGGCAGTCCTTGACCGCCGACGGCTGGCAGAACGAGACCTACCCGTCGTTGGATCCGCAGGGCCTGCCGTTGCGGCTGCTGACCGACGCGACCGGCGAGCCGGCGCTGGTCGAGCTGATGCTGCCGGACTCCGCGCAGCTGCACGCGCGGATCTGGGTCGCCCAGGTGGGCCGGGTTCCGCTGCTGCTACTCGATTCCGATGTCCCCGAGAACGAGCACGACCTGCGCGGCGTCACCGACCGCCTGTACGGGGGCGACCAGGAACACCGGATGCGCCAGGAGATCCTCGCCGGCATCGGTGGGGTACGGGCGATCCGCGCCTTCACCGGCATTCACGGCCTGCCCGCGCCGGAGGTGTTCCACATGAACGAGGGCCACGCGGGTTTCCTGGGAGCCGAACGCATTCGTGAACTGATGACCGGCTCGGGATTGGACTTCGACACCGCGCTGACGGTGGTGCGCTCCAGCACGGTGTTCACCACCCACACCCCGGTGCCCGCCGGCATCGACAGGTTTCCCGTCGAGATGGTGCGGCTGTACTTCGACGACCACGCGGGCGACGGCGCGAAATCCGGTGACAAGGCCGCGAGATCGGATGCGACCGGTGCGCCCGCGTTGCTGCCGGGGGTGCCGACCGCTCGCATCCTGGCGCTCGGCGCCGAGGACGACCCCACCAAATTCAACATGGCCCACATGGGTTTGCGGCTGGCCCAGCGCGCCAACGGCGTCTCGTCGTTGCACGGCCGGGTGAGCCGGTCCATGTTCAACGAGCTGTGGCCCGGCTTCGACGCCAGCGAGGTGCCGATCGGCTCGATCACCAACGGAGTTCATGCACGCACCTGGGCGGCGCCGCAGTGGCTGCAGCTGGGTCGCGAGCTGGCCGGGTCGGATTCGTTCAGCGATCCGGGGGTTTGGCTGCGGCTCAAGCAAGTCGACGCGGGGCACCTGTGGTGGATCCGCTCGCAGCTGAGGTCCCTGCTGGTCGACGACGTCCGGCAGCGGCTGCGTCGCTCCTGGCTGGAACGGGGTGCCTCGGACGCCGAATTGGGTTGGATCGCAACCGCATTCGATCCGGAGGTGTTGACCATCGGCTTCGCGCGACGGGTGCCGACCTACAAGCGGCTGACGCTGATGCTGCGCGATCCGGCTCGGCTGGAACAGCTGCTGCTCGACTCCGAACGACCGATCCAGCTGATCGTGGCCGGTAAATCCCACCCCGCCGACGACGGCGGAAAGGCGTTGATCCAGCAGGTGGTGCGCTTCGCCGACCGGCCCGAGGTGCGCCACCGCATCGCCTTCCTGCCCGACTACGACATGTCGATGGCGCGGCTGTTGTATTGGGGCTGCGACGTGTGGCTGAACAATCCGCTGCGGCCGCTGGAGGCTTGCGGCACTTCGGGAATGAAGAGCGCGCTCAACGGCGGGCTGAACCTGTCCATCCGCGACGGCTGGTGGGACGAATGGTACGACGGCGAAAACGGTTGGGAGATACCGTCCGCCGACGGCGTGACCGACGAGGCGCGGCGCGACGACCTGGAGTCCAGCGGGCTCTACACGCTGCTGGAAGAAACCGTCGCACCGAAGTTCTACGAACGCGACGAACACGGTGTGCCGCCCCGCTGGATCGAAATGGTGCGTCACACGGTGCAAACGCTCGGTCCCAAGGTGTTGGCGTCGCGCATGGTGCGCGACTACGTCGAGCAGTACTACACGCCCGCGGCGCAGTCGTTGCGCAAGACGATCGCGCCAGTCGAGGGCGCCGAGGATGCGGCGAGCGGCGGCGAGTTCGGCGCGGCCCGTGAGCTGGCCGCCTACCGCACGCGCGCCCAGGAGGCCTGGCCCAAGATCGTCATCACCGACGTCGACAGCACCGGACTGCCGGACAGCCCGGTGCTCGGCTCCAAGCTGACCCTGACCGCGACCGTCCAGCTGGCCGGGCTCGCGCCTGACGAGGTCACCGTCCAGGCGGTGGTCGGGCGCGTCGACGCCAGCGACGCACTGCTGGAGCCCGTCACCGTCGAGATGTCCTACGCCGGCACCGCCGAGGGCGGCAACCAGGTGTTCTCGACGACAACGCCGCTGCCGCTGGCGGGATCGGTCGGCTACACCGTGCGCGTGCTGCCCCGCCATCTGATGCTGGCGGCCAGCAACGAGCTCGGACTGGTCACCCTGGCCCGCTAGCCGGAAGCGGGTCAGGCCGACAGGCCCTGCTCGGCCGCGGGCGCGGTGCGCAGCCGCTGCAGCGCCTGGCGCACCTGCTCGCCGTTGGTGGTCTGCCAGAACGGCGGAAGCGACGCCCGCAGGTAGCCGCCGTAGCCGGCGGTGACCATGCGCGAGTCGAGCACCGCGACCACTCCCCGGTCGGTGACGCGGCGCAGCAGCCGCCCCGACCCCTGCGCCAGCAGCAGCGCCGCATGACTGGCCGCGACGGCCATGAAGCCGTTGCCGCCGCGGGCCGCGACCGCGCGCTGCCGCGCGCCCAGCAGGGGGTCGTCGGGCCGGGGAAACGGGATGCGGTCGATCAGCACCAGGGACAGCGACGGCCCGGGCACGTCGACGCCCTGCCACAGCGACAGGGTGCCGAACAGCGACGTCTGGGGGTCGGCGCTGAACTGCTCGACGAGTGCCGAGGTGCTGTCGTCGCCCTGACACAACACCGGCGTGGACAGCCGGCCGCGCATGGCCTCGGCGGCGGCACGGGCCGCCCGCATCGACGAGAACAGCCCCAGGGTGCGCCCGTCGGCGGCGGTGATGAGTTCGGCGATTTCGCTCAGCTGCTCGGCCGATCCGGTGCCGTCGCGTCCCGGTGGCGGCAGGTGCGCGGCCACATACAGGATTCCGGCTTTGGCGTGCTGGAACGGCGAACCCACATCCAGGCCGCGCCACCTCGCGTCGTCGTCCGCACCGGTCAGCCCCCACGCCGTGGCCATGGCGTCGAACGAGCCGCCGATGGTCAGCGTGGCCGACGTGAGCACGACCGTCGAACGCGAGAACACCCGGGACCACAGCAGCCCCGCGACCGACAGCGGGGCCACCCGCAGCACCGGGCGCGCCGCGCCCCTGATCTCCTCGTGCTCCAGCCACACCACGTCGGTGCGGTCGGGGATGGCCGGGCCGAAGGATGTGAGCACGCGCGACGCGGTGTCCGATATCTCGCTCAGCGCCGCAACGGCTTCGGCGCGCGCCGACGCCGCCTTCGGGTCGTTCGTGCGCTCGATCGCCGAGCGCGCCGCCGTCGTCACGTCGCGCAGTGCCGTCAAATAGGTCGCCAACTCCTCGTCGAGGCGATCGATGCGGCCCGGCGTGCCGTCGTGGATGACCGAGGCGAAGTTGGCCGTCGCCGCCTCCAGGCGCTGGATCAGTTCCGGCTCCACCAGGCGGGCGATCCGCCGGGCGGTCACCCCGAGGGCGGCCGACGTCAGCTCCGCGGTGGCCACCGACGTCACCCGGTCGACCAACTCGTGCGCCTCGTCGACGACCAGCAGCGCGTGCTCGGGCAGGACCGCCGATTCGGCCACCGCGTCGATGGCCAGCAGCGCGTGGTTGGTGACGACGATATCGGCCTGACCAGCACGACCGCGCGCGCGTTCGGAGAAGCACTCGGTACCGAACGGGCAGCGCGCCACGCCGAGGCATTCCCGCGCGGACACGCTGACCTGCGACCAGGATCGGTCCGGCACGCCGGGCTTGAGGTCGTCGCGGTCACCGGATTCGGTGCTCGACGCCCACTCGGTGAGCCGTTGCACGTCGCGGCCCAGGGCGCTGACGGCCATCGGGTTGAACAGTTCCTCCTGCGGCCGGTCGTCGGCATCCTCGCCGTCGGCCGCCGCGCCGTTGTGAATCTTGTTCAGGCACAGATAGTTTCGCCGCCCCTTGAGCAACGCGAACTGTGGGCGGCGCGGCAGCGCATCGGCCAGCGCGTCGACCAGCCGGGGTAGATCGCGGTCGACGAGCTGGCGCTGCAGAGCGATCGTGGCCGTGGACACGACGACGGGGGAGTCGTCCTCGAGGGCGTGCACGAGCGCGGGCACCAGATACGCGAGCGACTTGCCGGTACCGGTGCCGGCCTGCACCACCAGGTGCTCCTCGGTGGCGAAGGCCCGCGCCACCGCGGCGGCCATCTCCTGTTGGCCGCTGCGTTCACTGCCGCCGAGCGCGGCCACGGCGGCGGCCAGCAGCTCGGACACGGACACGTCGGACGTGGCTACCCTCTTCGCTGGTCGGGAATCTGCGTCGTGGTGACCGCGGGATCGCCATGCGACAAATTCAATCCCTCCCACGGCAGACTGCGCAGCCCGGAAGTTACCAGCTCGCGCGCCGCCGCGAGGTTCGGTTTGGACACCAGCTCGCCACCGCGCACCAGCGGGACGGTCAGCACCCGGGCCGGTTCGGAGACGGCGGGCTGCTGTCCGGCCGGATACACCACCTCCTCGATGATGGTGCCGGAGTCGCGGGACAGCCGCAGCGCCTCCTTGTGTCCGCCGTGAGATTCCTTGTGGCTGCTGCGCTTTTGCACCGGCATGCCGTCCACCTCGACGAGTTTGTAGACCATGTTCGCGGTCGGGGCGCCCGAGCCGGTCACCAGCGACGTGCCCACGCCGTAACTGTCCACCGGTTCGGCGGCCAGGGCCGCAATGGAGAACTCGTCGAGGTCACCGGAGACCACGATGCGGGTCCGGGTGGCGCCCAGCTCGTCGAGCTGCCGGCGGACCTGACGGGCCAGCACGCCCAGCTCGCCGGAGTCGATGCGCACCGCGCCGAGCCCCGTACCGGCGGCGGCGACGGCATTGGCCACCCCGGTCGTCACGTCATAGGTGTCCACCAGCAGGGTGGTGTCCACGCCGAGCGCGTCGACCTGTGCCCGAAACGCCGCCAGTTCGGTCGATTCCGTGGGTGAGTCGGCGCGCGCATGCAGCATGGTGAACGCGTGCGCGGAGGTGCCCTCGGCGGGTATTCCGTAGCAGCGCTGCGCCTCCAGGTTCGAGGAGCCGTCGAAGCCGGCGATGTAGGCCGCGCGGGCCGCGGCGACCGCCGCCTGCTCGTGGGTTCGCCGCGACCCCATCTCGATGAGCGGGCGTCCCCTGGCCGCGCTCACCATCCGCGCCGCGGCCGAGGCGACGGCGGTGTCGTGATTGAAAATCGACAGCGCCAGCGTCTCGAGCACCACGCATTCGGCGAACGTCCCGCTCACCGACAGCACCGGGGATCCGGGGAAGTACAGCTCGCCCTCGGCGTAGCCGTCGATGTCGCCGCCGAACCGAAATTCGCGCAAGTAGCGCAACGTATCTGGGTCGAGGAACTGCCCCAGCGACTGGCACGCCTGGTCGTCGAAGGTGAACTGGGGCAGCGCCTCGAGCAGCCGGCCGGTGCCGGCGACCACGCCGTAACGACGTCCTTGGGGAAGCCGGCGTGCGAAAAGCTCGAAGGTGGTCCGTCGATCGGCGCTGCCGTCGCGCAGCGCCGCCGCCAGCATCGTCAACTCGTACTTGTCGGTCAGCAGCCCAGTAACGACCGGGTCGTTCATCCCATAACGGTATCGGCTGCCCTCGGGTCTCGGAAACGTCGTCCAACCCTCGGTATCGTGTAGGCCATGGTTGTTATGTCAGCGCCCACTAAGCCGGGCACTACAGGACAACGAGAGTCCGCTCCGGTAGAGGCCACGGCGAGCCCGTGGGTCACGATCGTCTGGGACGACCCGGTCAATTTGATGACCTACGTGACCTATGTGTTCCAGAAGCTGTTCGGCTACAGCGAGCCGCACGCCACCAAGCTGATGCTGCAGGTGCACAACGAGGGCAAGGCCGTGGTGTCCGCCGGCAGCCGGGAGTCCATGGAAGTCGATGTGTCCAAGCTGCACGCCGCCGGTCTGTGGGCGACGATGCAGCAGGACCGCTGACGGTCGAGGCGCTGGCGATTCCCGGTGCGCAAATGGAAGCGGGTCGAGACCGCTGACGGTCCCCGTTTTCGGTCGTCGCTGGCCTCGCACGAGGCCGCCCTGCTCAAGAATCTGGCCACGGCGATGATCGGCCTGCTCGACGAGCGCGAATCCGCTTCGCCGGCAGACGAACTCGAGGAGATCACCGGGATCAAGACGGGCAACGCCGAACCGCCGAAAGATCCCACGTTGCGTCGGCTGCTGCCCGATTTCTATCGGCCCGACGATGACACCGAGCCGTCCGAGGCCGCGGACAGCCTGAACGCCGCCCTGCGCAGCCTGCACGAGCCCGGCATCGTCGACGCCAAACGCGTTGCCGCACAGCGGTTGCTGAGCACGGTTCCCGACGACGGCGGCCGCTTCGAGCTCACCGAGGACGACGCGAACTGCTGGATCGCAGCGGTCAACGACATCCGGCTGACGCTGGGAGTCATGCTCGAGGTGGGACCCGACGGCCCGGAGCGCCTGCCCGCCGACCATCCGCTGGCCGTGCACTTCGACGTCTACCAGTGGCTGACCGTGCTGCAGGAGTACCTGGTCCTGGTGCTCATGGGGTCCCGATGACCGCGTCGGGCGACCGGTGAACGCCATCACCGACGTCGGGGGCATCCGCGTCGGCCACTACCAACGACTGGACCCCGACGCGTCGCTGGGCGCCGGCTGGGCCTGCGGCGTCACCGTCATACTCACCCCGCCGGGAACCGTCGGCGCCGTCGACTGCCGCGGCGGTGCGCCCGGCACCCGCGAGACCGACCTGCTGGATCCGGCCAACACCGTGCGGTTCGTCGACGCGGTGCTGCTCGCCGGGGGCAGCGCCTTCGGCCTGGCCGCCGCCGACGGCGTCATGCGCTTCCTGGAAGAACACGAGCGCGGCGTGGCGATGGACGGCGGTGTGGTCCCGATCGTGCCGGCAGCGGTGATCTTCGATCTGCCGGTCGGGGGTTGGCGGTGCCGCCCTACGGCGGAGTTCGGTTACGCGGCCTGTGCTGCCGCCACCGACGCCGAGTTGACCGTCGGGACCGTCGGCGCCGGGGTGGGCGCGCGCGCCGGGGCGCTCAAAGGCGGCGTCGGGACCGCGTCGAAGGCGCTGCCGTCCGGTGTGACCGTCGGGGCGGTCGCCGTGGTGAACTCCGCCGGCGAGGTCGTCGACCGGAGCACCGGCCTGCCGTGGATGATGGACCTGATTCAGGAATTCGGGCTGCGGCCGCCGCCGGCCGAGCAGGTCGACGCGCTCGCCGGTTTGGCGTCCCCGTCGGATCCGGTGGACAACCCGCTCAACACCGTCATCGCGGTGGTGGCCACCGACGCCGCCCTGAGCGCGGCGGCGTGCCGGCGGGTGGCGATCGCCGCGCACGACGGCCTGGCCCGCAGCATCCGGCCGGCGCACACCCCGGTCGACGGTGACACCGTGTTCGTACTGGCCACCGGGGCGGTCGAGGTGCCGCCCGCGACGGACGCGCCCGCCGCCTTCTCGCCGGAGACCCGGCTGGCCACCGAGGTCGGCATCGCCGCCGCCGATTGCCTGGCCCAAGCGGTGCTGGGTGGCGTGCTGGCCGCCGAATCGATCGCCGGCATACCGAGCTATCGCGACGTGCTGCCCGGCGCTTTCGGTCGATGAGAGGCGACCGGCCGCGGCGCCGGTAGCCTTGACGATGCTGGAACACGCTGGAAGGGCAGCCATGGGTAAGAGGACTCCCACCGGACGCCCCGGCGCGCCTGCAGCCCAGCCGAAGAAGCGGTCCACCGCGACGGCCGGCGCCGCCACGATCCTCACCTTCGTGGTGCTGCTCTACCTCGTCGAGCTGATCGACCAGTTGACCCGCCATTCGCTGGACGCCAACGGCATTCGCCCACTGGAGGCCGACGGCCTGTGGGGCATCGTCTTCGCCCCGGTGTTGCACGCGAGCTGGCAGCACCTGATGGCCAACACCGTGCCGCTGCTGGTCCTGGGATTTTTGATGACGCTGGCCGGCCTGTCCAGATTCGTCTGGGCGACCGCCATCGTGTGGATCCTCGGTGGCTTCGGCACCTGGCTCATCGGCGACGTGGGCAGCGGCTGCGGCCCCACCGACCACATCGGTGCCTCCGGTTTGATCTTCGGCTGGCTGGCCTTCTTATTGGTGTTCGGGATCTTCGTGCGCCGGATGCGCGACATCATCATCGGGCTGGTCGTCATGTTCGCCTACGGCGGCGTGCTGCTCGGGGCCATGCCGGTGCTCGGCAGGTGCGGGGGCGTGTCGTGGCAGGGCCACCTGTGCGGAGCGATCGCCGGCATCCTGGCCGCCTATTGGTTGTCCGCCCCGGAACGTAAGGGCCGGACGTCCAGGAAAGCCGGCACCACCGTGCCGCGGCCCAAGACATGAGCTCGGCACTGGCACCCATCGGCGTCTTCGACTCCGGTGTCGGGGGACTCACCGTCGCGCGCGCGATCATCGACCAGCTGCCGGACGAAGACATCGTCTACGTCGGCGACACGGGCCACGGTCCGTACGGGCCGCTGACCATCCCCGAGGTCCGCGCGCACGCGTTGGCCATCGGGGACGACCTCGTCGGCCGCGGCGTCAAGGCGTTGGTCATCGCCTGCAACACGGCGTCGGCCGCGTGCCTGCGCGACGCCCGCGAACGCTACGACGTTCCCGTCGTCGAGGTGATCCTGCCCGCGGTGCGCCGCGCGGTCGCCACCACCCGCAGCGGGCGCATCGGCGTCATCGGCACCCAGGCCACCATCAACTCGCACGCCTATCAGGACGCGTTCGCCGCCGCCCGTGACACCGAGATCACCGCGGTGGCGTGCCCGCGCTTCGTCGATTTCGTGGAGCGCGGGGTGACCAGCGGCCGTCAGGTGCTCGGTTTGGCCGAGGGCTATCTGGAGCCGCTGCAGCGCGCGCAGGTCGACACGCTGGTGCTCGGCTGCACGCACTATCCACTGCTGTCCGGACTCATCCAATTGGCGATGGGTGACAACGTGACGCTGGTCTCCAGCGCCGAGGAGACGGCCAAGGAAGTGCTGCGCGTGCTGACCGAGCGGGACTTGCTTCGCCCGCACGACGCAGCGCCCGCGACGCGGGTCTTCGAAGCCACCGGCGACCCCGAAGCATTCACCGCTTTGGCGGCGCGCTTCCTCGGTCCGGCCGTCACCGGCGTCCAGCCCGTTGCGCAGGTGTACATTGATTGACCTGCGGACGAGATTCTCGTCACACCAATGCGGCCATGTTTTCGTCACGGTCCTATCGGGCATGGCACAGTAGTGTCCGTGCGAATAACCGTGCTCGGCTGCTCGGGCAGCGTGGTGGGTCCGGACTCGCCCGCGTCGGGTTATCTGCTCCGGGCACCGGACACTCCGCCGTTGGTCATCGACTTTGGCGGGGGCGTTCTTGGCGCGCTGCAGCGCTATGCCGATCCCGGTTCCGTGCACGTGTTGTTGTCCCATTTGCACGCCGACCATTGTCTGGATTTGCCCGGCCTTTTCGTGTGGCGGCGCTATCACCCGACGCGCCCGCTCGGCAAGGCGTTGCTCTACGGTCCGGGCGACACCTGGTCGCGGCTGGGCGCGGCGTCGTCACCCTATGGCGGTGAGATCGACGACTGCTCGGACATTTTCGACGTTCGCCATTGGGTCGACGGCGAGCCGGTCACCATCGGGGCGCTGACGGTGACGCCGCGGGTGGTGGCCCATCCGACGGAGTCCTACGGCCTGAAGATCACCGACCCCTCCGGCGCCTCGTTCGTGTACAGCGGCGACACCGGCAGCTGCGATCAGCTTGTCGAGCTGGCCCGCGGCGCCGACGTTTTTCTGTGCGAGGCCTCGTGGACGCACGCGCCGGACCGGCCGCCCGCGCTGCACCTGTCGGGCACCGAGGCCGGCCGGGCCGCGGCCGAGGCCGGCGTTCACGAACTGCTGCTGACGCACATCCCGCCGTGGACCTCGCGCGAGGATGTGATCAGCGAGGCCAAGGCCGAGTTCGACGGTCCCGTGCACGCGGTGGTCTGCGGCGAGACGTTCGATATCCGCCGCTCCGAGAGGGTCTGAGTCGGCGCGTTAGGGTTGGCTTAGGCTTGCCGGGTGACGAGACGAGAAGACGGCCGCCTTGACGACGAGCTTCGGCCCGTGGTCATCACCCGCGGTTTCACCGACCACCCCGCCGGTTCGGTATTGATCGAATTCGGCCACACCAAGGTCATGTGCACGGCGAGCGTGACCGAGGGCGTGCCGCGGTGGCGCAAGGGGTCGGGCCTGGGTTGGCTGACCGCCGAGTACGCGATGTTGCCGTCGGCCACCCACACCCGTTCGGACCGCGAGGCGGTGAAGGGCCGCCTCTCCGGACGCACCCAGGAGATCAGCCGGCTGATCGGGCGGTCGCTGCGCGCCTGCATCGACCTGGCGGCGCTCGGCGAGAACACCATCGCCGTCGACTGCGACGTCTTGCAGGCCGACGGTGGCACCCGCACCGCGGCCATCACGGGCGCCTTCGTGGCGTTGTCCGATGCGGTGACCTATCTCGCCGCGGCGGGGAAGCTGTCGGACCCGCGGCCGCTGTCCTGCGCGATCGCCGCGGTCAGCGTCGGCGTCGTCGACGGCCGCATCCGGGTCGACCTGCCGTATGAGGAGGACTCCCGCGCCGAGGTCGACATGAACGTCGTCGCCACCGACACCGGGACCCTGGTGGAAGTTCAGGGGACCGGCGAGGGCGCGACCTTCCCGCGGTCGACGCTGGACAAGTTGCTCGACGTCGCGCTGGCCGCCTGTGACAAGCTGTTCGCCGCGCAGCGTGAGGCGCTGGCGCTGCCGTACCCCGGTGTGCTCCCCGAGGGGGCCCCGACGCCGAAGGCGTTCGGCAGCTGACCGTGCCTGATGGTCGCCTGAACTCGGCCTAACTGCCGCGCGGTTTACCACCGCCGACAGCGCGACCACGGCGAGGCTCCTTGCGGTCGGTCATGCCTCGTCCTTCTGCAGCTCGAATATCGGGATTACGCGGGTGGTCTTTGACTGGTAGTTCGAGAACGCGAACGCGGGTACGGTCGCGTTGAGTTTGGGGATGATCGCCTCACGTTCGGACGCGTCGAGCTCGTGCGCGACGACGTCGAACGAGTCGGTGGCGACTTCAACGCGCGCCCGCGGGTTGGCCCGCAGGTTGTGCACCCACGCCGGGTTGACGTCGGCGCCACCATAACCCGCGACTATCAGCAGCCTGGCTTCGATGCGGAAGGCCACCAGCGGCGTGACGCGCGGCTCGCCGGACTTCGCGCCCGTCGTAGTGAGCAGTAACAATTCGTTGCCCGCGAATCGCCCGCCGACCTTGCCGGCATTGGCGCGAAACTCGTCGGTGATGTCGTTGTTGAGCGCCTTGAGCGTCTTGGTATCGGGTTTGTGACTCACTCTGGACGCAGCTGCTTCGTCGCCCTGTCTATTCCTTGTGGAGTGTGTCGCGTTAAACGTTTCGGCGTCGCCGAGACCGGTCATAGCAGGAGCAGAGCTTTGATGATGTCGGCCGGGAGTGTCATCTGGGTGCCAAGATCCTCTCCTTGCGCGACGACCACCATCTGGTGCGAGGGAATGACCGAAAGGGTCTGCCCGAACAAACCGACCGCCGAGTAGCTGCCAGGCGGCAGCGCATTCGCGTCGCCGCCGTTGGCAGTCCACCACAGGTAGCCGTATGACGCGAACGGGCTGGGCAGGCCGGTTTCGACCCGAGTCGCGGTGCTCACCCTCACCCAGTCGGGCGGCACGATTTCGTCGCCGTCCCAAGTTCCTTCGTTGAGATAAAGCTGCCCGAATCGGGCCAAGTCACGGGCTGATAGTTGGAGGGCGTGGTTCGGGTATCGGGGTGTCGCGCCCAGCGGGTCGTAGCCGTAGCGCAACCGCGTGTGCTGCAGCGGATTCCAATCGCGAAAGCCAAGTGGGCGGGCCAGGATGCCGTCGATTGCGGTGAACAACGCTACTCCGGACACTCGCTGGTAAATCTCGCCGAGGACGTTGAAATTCCAGTTGTTGTAGTGAAATTCCGCGCCCGGCACAGCAGAGTCGCGTTGCGGCCAGTCCGACGGCCTGTTGCGGAAAATGTCGTAGGTGGCACCGTAGTTCAACGGCAGGTAGACACCAGAGGTTGACGTCAGAAGGTGTTGAAGAGTCGCGGTTCGTTCTCGATCGGTGAGACACGGCGAGTCGTCGATACCGAAATCGGCCAGCGTTGCATCCAACTGCACATCGCCGCTTACAATCAGCCGACCAAATAGGGCGCTGACGATCGATTTGCGAATGGAATGAATCGGAAGCGGCTTGTCTTGGGGCCCAACGGCGAGCACGGTCTCTCCGGACTGGATGACACACAGCCTGGTGATCCGATGGGCGTTCACGGCCTCTTCGACTCGATAATCCATCCGACCCTCGAGGGTTGAGTTGTTATAAACATATAACAACATGGCAGCGGGCTGCTGCAAGGCCCGGGTGAGATGTTGCGGTCCAGCTACGCTGCCTAGGGTGTTGATCAGCGCTAAAACGTATGGCAGTGCAGGGTGACCCGGCTGCTGGTCGCCAGCCGCAATCCCAAGAAGCTGGCCGAGTTGCGCCGGGTGCTCGACGCCGCCGGTCTGACCGGCTTGACGCTGGTGTCACTCGACGATGTGGCGCCGTTCGACGAGGCGCCGGAGACGGGCGCGATGTTCGAGGACAACGCGTTGGCCAAGGCGCGGGATGCCTTCGCCGCGAGCGGGTTGGCAAGCGTGGCCGACGATTCCGGGCTGGAGGTCGCCGCCTTGAATGGCATGCCCGGTGTGCTGTCGGCGCGGTGGTCCGGTCGGCACGGCGATGACGCGGGCAACACCGCGTTGCTGTTGGCGCAACTGCGCGACGTGCCCGACGGACGGCGCGGTGCGGCGTTCGTGTCGGCCTGCGCGCTCGTCTCGGCCGCCGGTGAGGTTGTCGTCCGCGGCGAGTGGCCCGGCAGCATCGCCCGCGAACCGCGCGGCGACGGCGGCTTCGGCTACGACCCGGTGTTCATTCCCAACGGACACGACCGCACGGCCGCAGAGCTGAGCCCGGCGGAGAAGGACGCGGTCTCGCATCGCGGTCGGGCGCTGCGGCTGCTGTTGCCGGCGCTGGAAACGCTGGCCCGGTCCGGGGGCTAGGGCGCCGCGGGCCCGCGGGGCTCGCTGGCCTACAGCCCGAAACGCGCCTTGACGTCCCTGGTCTGGAAGTGCTCGACGATGATTCCGAGCAGCGGGATGGTCCCGGACAGCAGCACGCCCACCGTCTTGCCGAGCGGCCAGCGCACCTTGACCGCCAGATTGAACGCGGTCAGCACGTAGATGAAATACACCCAGCCGTGCACTACTTCGATCCACCGGATCTCGTGGCCGAAGGCGAGGTGCGAGACGATCTCGTAGCACAGCGCGATCAGCCACAGACCGGTCGTCCACGCCATGACCCGGTAGCCGAGCAACGCGGTGCGGACCTTGTCGACGGGCACCGCGGGAACTGGCGCTCCGGGCGTCTCCGGTGTGGTCATGGGGTTGTCCTCTTCTGTTGTTCGGCGTCTCGCGCGGCGAGCTCGGCCAGGTAGGTGTTGTACTCCCGCAGCGCGGGATCGTCGGGCGCCTGCGGGGCGGGCTTGGGGCGCTCGGGCAGCAGCCCGGCGGGTATCTCCGTCATCGCGTCGGTACCGCGCGGCTGCGGTGGTTCCTCTTCATAGCGAACGAATTTGCGGTACGCGTACACGCAGAATCCCGCGAACAGCGGCCACTGCAACGCATAGCCGAGGTTCTGAAAGGAGCCGGACACGGAATTGAACCTGGTCCACTGCCACCAGCCCAGCGCCAGGCAGCCGCACGCCGCGACGATCACCAGCGCGATGAGCGCGGGCCTGCGACGATGCGTAGTGGACACCCCTTGACCGTACCGCTCACGATTTGGGCCCGACGAATTCATCGAGCCCGTGCCGACGGCTCGGCGGCGTCGCAAGCGATACGATCGGCAAGCCGCGGGCGTGGCGAAATTGGCAGACGCGATGGTTTTAGGTGCCATTGCTCGAAAGAGCTTGAGGGTTCGAGTCCCTCCGCCCGCACCGGACACCCGAGACGAAATCTTTCAGCGGTGCAGGCATCAAACCCGTTGTGCGGGGTACCTGGAACTCACAGGACACTAGGGAGACGCCATGCCCGCCGAAACCGAACCACCGCCACAAAGCGAAAAAGCTTTCACTGCACAGGATGTCGAGCGCGCCGAACGCAGGGCCGCCGCCGCCCGCGAACGCGCCGCCCGCGCGGGCCTGTCCGCAGCGCGAAGCTTCGAGCAGTCCGCAATCCAGCACGAGCGGGTCGCCAGGACGCAGGACTGGACCGTCGAACAGGGCGTGCCCCATACCGACGTGCACCGCCGGTCCGCGATCAAGCACCGCCAAGCGGCCGAAGAGGACCGCAAGCTCGCGGAGTTGAAGCGCAGAGAATCCGAAGCGGACCTGGCCTCCGACGTCGGCCAGTAACCGGTCACTCCGCCACGAAGCGGGCGCGTACCTCCGGGGCCGGCAGCGGGCAAGTGTCGTATTTGCCGCCCACGCGATAGCGGATCGCGGCGAACCTGTCGTAGAGCCGGTCGAGCAGCGGAGCGGGGACGATGCGGGCGATCGTGAACGCCCGCCATGGTCCGCCGAGGTAGTCCACCACGCGCAGGACGGCCCGGGATCGGACGGCCACCCGTTCCGAGGGCCGGCCGGGGTCGTCGACGAAGACCACCGAATCGACGTTTCCGATCTCGGGATGCCGCTCGATGATCGCTTTGCCGAACACGCTGTCCAGGGCCGCAAAGCGCAGGGAGCCGGTGGGATCGAGACGCAGGATGGTGCGCACCGAGCGGTTGCACACCCCGCACACTCCGTCGTAGAGCAGCACCGGCGCCGCTGACTCATCGCTCATGTTTTCCAGGCTACCGACGGGCTCGGACGGCGGCCGGGACCAAGGTTGACCTATGGTAAGGCAACCCTTAGTTTGTACGTACCAAGTCGCGACCGGCTGGCGGTGATCCGCGGCAGGATGCCGCCCATGCGGGGTCGTGGCAGGTGTCGAACTCGAAGGGTTGCGGCCGCTGACGGCCGCATCGATCCGTGGCCTCATGGCGGTGCTCCCGCCGGGTCGTCAGATCGGCGAGGCCGTCGCGGCGCGGGGCGCCGCGAGAAAGGACCGCTAATGGCACGCGGATTCTCCGGTGTGATGCTGCGCAGCTTCGGCGCACGCGACCACACCGCGACGGTGATCGAAACCGTCCGGATCGCACCGCACTTCGTGCGGGTGCGCATGACGTCGCCGACCCTGTTCGAGGACGTGGATGCCGAACCGGCCGCGTGGCTGCGGTTCTGGTTTCCGGACCCGGACGGATCGAAAACGGAATTCCAGCGCGCGTACACGATCTCGGAGGCCGACGTCCCCGCCGGGCGCTTCGCGGTCGATATCGTGCTGCACGATCCCGCCGGTCCGGCGTCGCAGTGGGCGCGCACCGTCCAGCCCGGCGCCACCATCGCGGTCATGGCGCTGATGGGCTCGTCGCGATTCGACATGCCCGACGAGCAGCCGGCCGGATATCTGCTGATCGGTGACTCGGCATCCATCCCGGGGATGAACGGCATCATCGGGGTCGTCCCCGACGACGTCCCGATCGAGATGTACCTCGAACAGCACGACGACAACGACCCGCTGATCCCGATCGCCCAGCACCCCCGGCTGCGACTGCACTGGGTCGCCCGCCACGACGAGAAGTCGCTTGCCGCGGCGATCGAGAACCGGGACTGGTCCAACTGGTACGCGTGGGCGACGCCGGAGGCCACAACGCTCAAGCAGGTGCGAACGCGGCTGCGCGACGAGTTCGGCTTTCCCAAGTCCGAGGTGCACGCCCAGGCGTACTGGAGCGCCGGACGCGCGATGGGCACCCGGCGCGGTGACGAACCGGCGGCATCGGATGGCGTCGCATCCGCCCTCTCTGCGGAAGATGTTGCGGCGCAGTTGGAATCGGCTCCGCAGGTGTCCGACGCCCCACCCGCCCCGGCGGCCCGGGGGAGCTGGCGGGCCCAGGGCGCGGGCCGGCTGCTCGCGCCGCTGCGCTCCGCGCTGATCCTCTCGGGTGTGTTGCAGGCGGTGATCACGCTGGTGCAACTGGCGCCGTTCGTGTTGCTCGTGGAGCTGGCCCGGCTGCTCGTCTCGGGTGCGCCCGCCGCCCGACTGTG
Organism: Mycobacterium sp. 1165196.3; assembly: GCF_001673415.1. Classification (NCBI taxonomy): domain Bacteria; kingdom Bacillati; phylum Actinomycetota; class Actinomycetes; order Mycobacteriales; family Mycobacteriaceae; genus Mycobacterium; species Mycobacterium sp. 1165196.3. The sequence continues at coordinate 50,629 of NZ_LZLU01000072.1, forward strand.
GGATATCGGCATCGCGGCGGTGTCGCTGCTGGGTTTGGGGGCGTTGCTGGGTGCCGCCCTCACGCTGTGGTTGCACGTCGTCGACGCGCGGTTCGCCCGTGATCTGCGAACTCGGCTGTTGCACAAGCTGTCTCGGCTGCCGCTGGGCTGGTTCACCGCACGCGGGTCGGGGTCGATCAAGCAGTTGCTGACCGACGACACGCTGTCCCTGCACTATCTGGTCACCCACGCCATCGGCGACGCGGTCGGCGCCGCCGTCGCGCCGGTCGCGGTGCTGGTCTATCTGTTCGCCGTCGACTGGCGGGTGGCGCTGGTGTTGTTCTTGCCGGTCCTGGTGTACCTGGTGCTGACGTCGTCGCTGACGATCCAATCGGGTCCGCGCATCCCGCAGTCGCAGCGCTGGGCGGAGACGATGAGCGGCGAGGCCGGGGCCTACCTGGAGGGCCAGCCGGTGATCCGCGTCTTCGGTGGCGCCGCCGCCTCCAGCTTCCGGCGCCGCCTGGACGAATACGTCGGCTTCCTGGTCGCCTGGCAGCGCCCGCTGGCCGGCAAGAAGACGTTCATGGACCTGGTCACCCGCCCCTCGACGTTCCTGTGGCTCATCGCGCTCACCGGCACGTTGCTGGTGGCCGCCGGCCGGATGAATCCGGTGAACCTGCTGCCGTTCTTGTTGCTGGGCACCACATTCGGGGCGCGGCTGCTCGGCATCGCCTACGGCCTGGGCGGCGTCCGCGCCGGCATGTTGGCCGCCCGGCGCCTGCAGAACACCCTCGACGAGGCCGACCTCGCCGTGCACGACGACCACGAGGCGCACGGGGATCCCGCGTCGACGGTGGTGTTCGACCACGTCGGCTTCGGCTACCGGCCCGACGTGCCGGTCATCCACGACGTCTCGCTGACGTTGCGGCCCGGGACGGTCACCGCGCTGGTCGGGCCCTCCGGGTCCGGCAAGTCGACGCTGGCCGCCCTGCTGGCCCGGTTCCATGACGTCGGACAGGGCGCGATACGTGTTGGGGGACAAGATATTCGGTCGATGACCGCCGACCAGCTGTACGCCCAGGTGGGATTCGTGCTGCAGGAAACGCAATTGGTGCACGGGACCGTCGCGGAGAATATCGCGCTGGCCGTCCCCGACGCCACCGCGGCGCAAGTCGAACAGGCCGCGCGAGAGGCGCAGATCCACGACCGCATCATGCGGCTGCCCGACGGCTACGACACCATGCTGGGTGCGGCCAGCGGCCTGTCCGGCGGTGAGCGGCAACGGCTCACGATCGCCCGCGCGATCCTGGCCGACACACCGGTGCTGATCCTTGACGAGGCCACCGCGTTTGCCGACCCCGAATCGGAATACCTTGTGCAGCAAGCGCTCAACCGGCTGACGCAGGACCGCACGGTGCTGGTGATCGCGCATCGATTGCACACCATCACCCGGGCCCACCAGATCGTCGTGCTCGACCACGGCCGCATCGTCGAACGCGGCACGCACGACGAGTTGCTCAGCGCCGACGGCCGGTACCGACGGCTCTGGGAGGGCGGTCGTCGCGACCGGGTAACCGCGGGCACGACCGGCGAGGGGGCGCGATGATCCGCACGTGGCTGAGCCTGGTTCCGGCGGACCGGCGCAACCGGGTCATCACCTACACGGTGCTCGCACTGGTCTCCGTGCTGGTGCGCGCGGTGGCCACCGTGCTGCTGGTCCCCTTGGTCGGGGCGTTGTTCGGCGACGCCCCGCAGCGCGCGCTGGTCTGGCTGGCCTGGCTGACCGCGGCCACCGTGGCCGGCTGGGTCATCGACACCGCAACCGCGCGGATCGGTTTCAACCTGGGCTTCGCCGTGCTGGATCACAGCCAGCACGACGTCGCGGATCGGCTGCCCGGCGTGCGGCTGGATTGGTTCACCGCCGAGCACACCGCGACCGCACGGCAGGCGATCGCCGCCACGGGGCCCGAGCTGGTCGGCCTCGTCGTCAACCTGCTCACGCCGCTGATCTCCGCCGTCCTGCTGCCCGCGGCCATCGCGGTGGCACTGCTGCCGGTCTCCTGGCAACTGGGGGCCGCAGCGCTGGGAGGCCTGCCGCTGCTGTTGGGCGCGCTGTGGGCATCGGCCCGGTTGGCGCGGCGCGCGGACTCTGCGGCGGCCGAGGCCAACACCGCGCTCACCGAGCGGATCATCGAGTTCGCCCGGACCCAGCAGGCGTTGCGGGCCGCACGTCGTGTCGAGCCGGCGCGCAGCATGGTCGGCGATGCACTGGCGGCACAACACGGCGCCACCATGCGCCTGCTGTCGATGCAGGTCCCGGGCCAGCTGCTGTTCAGCCTCGCCAGCCAGCTCGCGCTGATCCTGCTGGCCGGGGCGACTACTGCGCTGACCGTGCACGGAACGCTCACGGTGGCCGAGGCCATCGCGCTGATCGTCGTCATCGTGCGCTACCTCGAGCCGTTCACCACCATCAGCGAGCTGGCGCCGGCGCTGGAGAGCACCCGCGCCACACTCGACAACATCCGTGCCGTGCTGACCGCGCCGCTGATGACTGCCGGCGCCGCCAAGCTGGCCGGCGCCGGGGCGCCGCGAATCGAATTCGCGGACGTCGTGTTCCGCTACGACGGCGCGGGCACACCGGTGCTCGACGGCGTGAGCTTCGCGTTGGATCCGGGCAGCACGACGGCGATCGTCGGACCGTCCGGTTCGGGCAAGAGCACGATCCTGGCGCTGATCGCCGGGCTGCATGAGCCGACCGGCGGACGGGTGCTGATCGACGGGGTGGACGCGGCGACGCTGGACGGCGAGGCCCGGCGGGCGGCGGCCAGCGTCGTTTTCCAGCACCCCTACCTGTTCCACGGGTCGATTCGCGACAACGTGTTCGCTGGAGATCCGGGCGCCGACGACGAGCGCTTCGCGCGGGCGGTGGCGCTCGCGCGCGTCGACGAGCTGGTCGGACGGCTGCCTGACGGCGTCGACACGGTCGTCGGCGAGGCCGGTTCGGCGCTGTCCGGCGGTGAACGCCAGCGGGTCAGCATCGCCCGCGCGTTGCTCAAACCGGCGCCGATTTTGCTGGTAGACGAGGCGACCAGCGCGTTGGACACCGAGAACGAAGCCGCGGTGGTCGACGCGCTGACGGCCGACCCGCAGTCACGCACGCAGGTGATCGTCGCGCACCGCCTGGCCAGCATCCGTCGCGCCGACCGCGTGCTGTTCCTCGACAACGGCCGGGTGGTCGAAGACGGCACGGTTGACGAATTGCTCGCTGCGGGCGGCCGATTCGACGAATTCTGGCGCCAGCAGCACGAAGCCGCCGAATGGCGCATTCTGGCCGACTAGCGCACCGCGGTTGACCGCAACTCTTGCGGTATGCCTTACAGTTTGTCAGTCAGACCGTGCTGTCTGCGCAGGAGGAGGCGTGCCGCTATGAGTGCTGTGCTGTCGATACCGCGATACCCCGGCGACGTGACCCCGCAGTGGTTGTCGGCCGCGCTGTCCGGCGGTGGCCCGCCCGTCGAGGTCGCCGACGTGGACGTGGTCGCGATCGGCACCGGACAGACGGGGGCGACCTACCGGGTCACCGCTCGCTATGCGACGGATCCGGGGGACCTGCCGCAGACGTTCGTCATCAAGCTGCCCGCCCAGGACGACACGGTGCGCGACCGGGTGGTCATCGGCTACCGCAGCGAATGCGCGTTTTATTCGTCGGTGGTGGATCGGGTGCAGGTGCCGACACCGCGGTGCTTCTATTCCGAGATCACCGACGATGCAATGGATTTCGCCCTGCTCCTGGCGGACCAGGCGCCGGCGGTGCAGGGCGATCAGCTCGTCGGCTGCGGGGAAACCGAGGCGCGCCTTGCGGTTACCGCTCTGGCCGGGCTGCACGCACCCAGCTGGTGTGATCCCGTCTGGCTCGATTTCCCGGGCATCGCGTTCGGCAGGCCGGATGAGGCCGGTGCGGGCGGCATGGGCGAGGTGGCGAAGTTGAGCGCCGACATCACGCTGGAGAAGCTGGGCGAGCGGATGAGCGCCGTGGATCGCGATACCTTCAGTGCCGCAATGGGTTTGATCGCGCCCTGGCTGCTGTCCGAGTATGACCGGTTCGCCCTGCTGCACGGCGACTATCGCCTGGACAACCTGTTGTTCGACCCGGAGCGAACCCGGGTCAGCGTGGTGGACTGGCAGACGCTCGGCGTGGGTCTGCCGGCGCGCGATCTCGCGTATTTCACCGCGACCAGCCTCGCTCCGCAGCTGCGTGCGAGCATCGAAGAGGGCCTGGTCACCGACTATCATCGCGCGCTGACGGCCGGCGGGGTCAGCGACTACGACCGCGAAACCTGTTGGCGCGATTACCGGCTCGGGGTGCTGCAGGCCCCGCTGATCTCGGCACTCGGGTTCGCGTTCGCCGCCGCCACCGAGCGCGGCGACGACATGGTGCTGACCATGCTCAGCCGCGGCTGCCAGGCGATCCGCGAGCTGGGGACGCTGGACCTGATCGGCTGAGTGCTCTACAGGTCGCCGGTGAAGTCGGCGCTGAGCCAGCGGTCCGGGCGGATGGTGAACAGCACCTCCTCGACGCCTTCCATGCTGCGCACGAACGCCCGCCCACCTTCCTCGCCGAGATAACGGATGGCGACCGCCTCGGCCACGTCGAGCGGGGCCGGCTTGGTGGTCTCGACGATCGAGCCCTCGACCACCACGTACTGGTAGGGCGGCTCCTCGCGCTGCACCACCAGCGTCACCGCCCCCGTCTGCTCGATGAGGCGAGCCTTGCGGCTCGACGCCCCGGTCATGATCCGGATGTTTCCCCCGGGGGTGTAGTCGTACCAGATCGGGACGCTGGCCGGCGGCCGGCCTTCGGTGGCGGCGACGGACAGCACGGCCACATGCTTGTCGGCGAGGAACTCCTGGCGCTCGGATTCGCTGAAGGCTTTCATGCCGAGTGCCAACGCCCGGGCGGTGAAGCTATTCCCGATCCGCCCAGGGGGCGGTCAGTACTGCGTCGAGCCCTGATCCACCGGGATCTGGGCCGCGGTGACCTTGCGCGATTCGTCACTGGCCAGCCAGCACACGGTGTCGGCGATCTCCTCCGGCTCGGCGACCCAGTCGGGCAGGAACGGGGTGAGGACGTGTGACAGCTGGGGGTTGGTCTCCATGGTCTTGCCGACCGCCGTGACCATGTCCCCGGAGCCCATGGCGGTGTTCACCGGTCCCGGGTGCACGCTGTTGACCCGGATCGAATGCTTGCCCAGTTCGGCGGCGAAGGCCCGCGCCAGCCCGGTGACGGCATGCTTGCTGGCGGTGTAGTGGATCATGAACGGCTGCATCTTCATGCCGGCCGCCGAACTGATCAGGATGATCGATCCGCCCCGGCCCCCCTCGATGATCTTGTCCGCGCCGGCCATCACGGTGTTCCAGGTGCCGGTCACATTGATGTCCATGACGTCGCGGAAGTTCTCCGGGGTGATCTCATCCCACGCCTGCGGGGCGGCGACCCCGGCGTTGGCGACGATGACGTCCAGCCGGCCCAGCTCGGCCACGCCGTCGGCGACGACCTTTCGCAGGCCGTCGAAGTCGCGGGTGTCGGTGACTGAGGCGATGATCCGGCGGTTGGCGGCCTCGACCAGCCGCACCGTCTCACTCAGGTCGTCGGGAGTCGCCGGGTCGTAGGGCACGCAGGACGGGAGCTTGCCGGCGATGTCGACGGCGATGATGTCGGCGCCTTCGGACGCCAGGCGCACCGCATGCGCCCGGCCCTGACCGCGGGCCGCGCCGGTAATGAATGCCACTTTTCCGGCAAGCTTGCCGCTCATAGTTCTCCTCTGTTGGGTCCAGCCACTCTCATCGTTGTGCCGCCTTGACCAGGTTCGATCCGATGATCAACCGCTGGATCTCGCTGGTGCCCTCGTACAGCCGCAACAGGCGCACGTCGCGGTAAATCCGTTCGACGGCGACGCCTCTCATGTAACCGGTGCCGCCGTGGATCTGCACCGCGAGATCGGCGACGTTGCCGGCCATCTCGGTGCAAAAGACCTTGGCGGCCGAGGGCGCGATCCGACGATCCTCGTTGGCGACCCACAGCCGGGCGGCCTCGCGCACCAGGGCACGCCCGGCCATCACGCCGGTCTGCTGATCGGCAAGCATGCCCTGCACCAACTGGAAGTTGCCGATCGGCGTGCCGCCCTGCGTCGCGGTGGCGGCGTAGGACACCGATTCGTCGAGCGCGCGTTGCGCGGCGCCCACCGCGAGGGCGGCGATGTGCACCCGGCCGCGGGCCAACGAGGTCATCGCCGCTCGGTAGCCGTGGTCTTCGCTGCCGCCGACGAGTGCGTCGGGACCGACGCGGACGTCGGTGAAGTTGACGTCGGCGGTCCAGGCTCCTTCCTGGCCCATCTTGGCGTCCTTGGCGCCCACCTCGACGCCCGCGGCGTCCGCCGGCACTAGAAAGACCGCGATCCCCGGTCCCTTCTCGTCGGCCGGCCGGGTCCGCGCGAACACCACGAAAAGGTCGGCGACGGGCGCGTTGGTGATGAAGCGCTTCTGCCCGGAGATCACCCAATCGTCACCGTCGCGAACGGCTTTGGTGCGCAGGCCGGCCGGGTTCGATCCGGCGCCCGGTTCGGTCAGCGCGAAGGAGGCGACGACGTCGCCGGACGCGATCGACTCCAGCCAGCGGGATTTCTGTTCGTCGGTGCCGAAGCCGACCAGGACTTGTCCGGCGATGCCGTTGTTGGTGCCGAACATCGACCGCAGCGCCAGCGACGTGTAGCCCAGCTCCATCGCCAGCTCGACGTCCTGCCTCAGGTTGAGGCCGAGGCCGCCCCACTCCTGGGGGATCGCGTAGCCGAACAATCCCATCTTCTTGGCTTCGTCGCGCAGGTCGTCGGGCACGCGATCGGTGTCGAGGATCTCCTGCTCGCGCGGGACGACCACGCTGCGGACGAATTGCCTTGTCTGAGCGAGGATCTCGCGGAAGTCCTCGTCGGAGACTTCCGCGACTTCGGCGGTGGCCATGGGCTCCACACTCCTCTCCGGATCCGGGGCACCCCGGTTCAGAGCAGGATCCTATATCAAATATGATATTTGCCTCAGACGTGCCCGGTGGAGGCGACGACAGTGAAGGATGGGTGATCGGCAGTGGCGATGTTGACGGGGCAGACCGCGGTAATCACCGGCGGAGCGCAGGGGCTGGGGCTGGCCATCGCGGAGCGCTTCGTCGCCGAGGGCGCGCGAGTGGTGCTCGGCGACGTCAATCTCGAGGAAACCCAGGTCGTGGCCAAGCGATTGGGCGGCGACGACGTGGCGGTGGCGGTTCGGTGCGATGTCACCCAGTCGTCCGACGTGGAAACCCTGATCCAGACCGCGGTCGAGCGCTTCGGCGGCCTGGACATCATGGTCAACAACGCCGGCATCACCCGCGACGCGACGATGCGCAAGATGACCGAGGAGCAGTTCGATCAGGTCATCAACGTGCATCTGAAGGGCACCTGGAACGGCACCAGGCTGGCCGCGGCCGTCATGCGGGAGAACAAGCGCGGCGCCATCATCAACATGTCATCGGTGTCCGGCAAGGTGGGCATGATCGGCCAGACCAACTACTCGGCGGCCAAAGCCGGCATCGTCGGCATGACCAAGGCCGCCGCCAAAGAGCTGGCCTACCTCGGCGTGCGGGTGAACGCGATCGCCCCCGGCCTGATCCGCTCCGCGATGACAGAGGCTATGCCACAGCGCATTTGGGACTCCAAGGTCGCCGAGGTGCCGTTGGGCCGGGCCGGTGAGCCCAGTGAGGTCGCCAGCGTCGCGCTGTTCCTCGCTTCCGACCTGTCGTCGTACATGACCGGCACCGTCATGGAAATCACCGGCGGCCGCCACCTATGAGTGCGGTGCGCGAGGCCGTCATCTGCGAACCCGTTCGGACCCCGATCGGCCGCTACGGCGGAATGTTCAAGGCGTGCAGCGCCGTCGACCTCGGCGTCACCGCGCTCAAGGGCCTGCTGCAGCGAACCGGGCTGGCGCCCGACGCCGTGCAGGACGTGATCCTCGGCCACTGCTATCCCAACAGCGATGCGCCCGCGATCGGGCGTGTGGTGGCGCTGGATTCCGGCCTGCCGGTGACGGTTCCGGGCATGCAGGTCGACCGGCGGTGCGGCTCGGGCCTGCAGGCGGTCATCCAGGCGTGCCTGCAGGTGGGCGCCGGCGACAACGACCTCGTGGTCGCCGGGGGCTGCGAGAGCATGAGCAACGTGGCCTTCTACTCCACGGACATGCGGTGGGGCGGGGCCCGCACCGGTGTGCAGGTGCACGACGGGCTGGCCCGGGGACGCACGACCGCCGGTGGCCGCAATTACCCGGTGCCGGGCGGAATGCTGCAGACGGCCGAGAACCTGCGCCGCCAGTACGGCATTCCGCGCCAGGAGCAAGACGAGCTCGCGGTGCGATCCCACCAGCGTGCCGTCGCCGCGCAGAAAGACGGCATCCTGGCCGAGGAGATCGTGCCGGTCGCGGTCCGCACCCGCAGTGGCGAGGAGCTCATCGACACCGACGAGCATCCGCGCGCGGACACCTCGGTCGAGTCGTTGGGCAAGCTCAAACCCGTTCTGGCGAAAGAGGATCCAGAGGCGACGGTCACCGCCGGCAACGCCAGCGGGCAGAACGACGCGGCCTCGATGTGCGTGGTCACGACGCCGGAGAAGGCCGAGGAATACGGCCTGAAGCCGTTGGTGCGCCTGGTGTCGTGGGGTGTGGCCGGGGTGGCGCCCCACGTCATGGGCATCGGGCCGGTGCCCGCGACCGAGGTGGCGCTGGCCAAGGCGGGCCTGCGGCTATCCGACATCGACCTCATCGAGCTGAACGAGGCCTTCGCCGCGCAGGCGCTTGCGGTGATGCGGGAATGGAACTTCGGCGCCGCCGATCATGAGCGCACCAACGTGCACGGTTCGGGCATCTCGCTGGGACATCCGGTCGGCGCGACGGGCGGGCGGATGCTGGCCACCTTGGCGCGCGAACTCGATCGCCGCGAGGCGCGCTATGGTCTGGAAACCATGTGCATCGGCGGCGGCCAGGGTTTGGCTGCCGTCTTCGAGCGGGTCGCATCGACATGACCGAGCCGGGATTGCCGCTGGACGGTCTCACCGTCGTTGAGGTGTCGAGCTTCGTCGCCGCGCCACTGTGCGGCATGACGCTGAATCAGCTTGGTGCGGAGGTCATTCGAGTCGACCCGATCGGCGGCGCGTCCGACGTCCAGCGGTGGCCGCTGGCGGCGGACGGCACCTCGATCTACTGGACCGGCCTGAACAAGGGGAAGCGGTCGGCCACCATCGACCTGCGGTCTCCCGACGGCCACGAACTGGTCCAGCGGCTGATCGTCGAGGGCGATGGCGTCGTGGTGACCAACGCCGCGGGCTTGTCCTGGCTCAGCCACGGCGTGCTGGCGGCCAAGCGCCCCGACGTGATTCACGTGCAGTTGCTCGGGCGCGGTGACGGTTCCACCGGGGTGGACTACACGGTCAACGCCGGGCTGGGCTATCCGCTCGTCACCGGTCCGGCCGAGCATGGCGGCGCGATCAATCACGTGCTCCCGGCCTGGGACGTGTGCTGCGGACTGTACGCAGCGTTGGCCGTCGTCACCGCGGTCCGCCACCGCGAGCGGTCCGGGGCGGGGGCGCAGATCAGCCTGGCGCTGGAGGACGTCGCTTTGGCCACCGCGGCCAACCTGGGCTTGCTGACCGAGCCGCAAGTCACTGGGACACAACGCGAACGGATGGGCAACGCCATCTACGGTCAGTACGGGCAGGACTTCACCAGCAGCGACGGGGCCAGGTTCATGGTGGTCGCGCTGACCGGTCGGCACTTCCGTGACCTGCTCGCGGTGACGGGCACCGGCGCCGCGGTGTCGGCGCTCGCCGAGGCGCTCGGCGCCGACTTCGGGTCAGAAGGCGATCGCTACCGCTATCGCGACGTGCTGTCGAGTCTGTTCGCCACGTGGTTCGGCGATCACACCGCCGACGAGATCACCGCCGCGCTGGCCGACACCACGGTGCTCTTCGAGCGGTACCGCACCTTCGCCGAGGTCGCCGCGGGCCCGAAAGTAACCGACAATCCGCTGTTTTCCCGAATGCACCAGCCCGGTCTCGGCGATTACTTCGCGCCCGGCCTGCCGGCCGCGTTCGACGGCAGCCATCTGCCCAGCGCGCCGGCGCCGGCGCTGGGACAAGACACCGCCGACGTCCTTGCGCGGCTGGGGTTGAGCGCCGCCGACATCGCGCGCCTGACGGACGCCAAGACCATCGCCTGCTGAGCAGCCGGAAGGGGACGCAGCACATGACCAAACTGGCCCAGACCCTCGGGTTGACGGAGTTCCAGACCGAGATCATCGCCACGGTAAGGAAATTCGTCGAGAAGGAGGTCATTCCGCACGCGGTCGAGCTGGAGCGCGCTGACACCTACCCGCAGGCGATCGTTGATCAGATGCGGGAGATGGGCCTGTTCGGTCTGATGATTCCGCAGGAGTATGGCGGGCTGGGGGAGTCGCTGCTGACGTACGCGCTGTGCGTCGAGGAGCTGGCGCGGGGCTGGATGAGCGTGTCCGGCGTGCTCAACACCCACTTCATCGTGGCGTACATGCTGCGCCAGCACGGCACCGACGAACAAAAGCAGCGGTTCCTGCCGCGGATGGCGGTCGGCGAGACCCGCGGCGCCTTCTCGATGTCGGAGCCGGAGCTGGGTTCTGACGTGGCCGCGATTCGCACCCGCGCCCGGCGCAACGACGACGGCACCTACACCATCGACGGCCAGAAGATGTGGCTGACCAACGGCGCCACCTCCACGCTGGTGGCGGTGCTAGTGCGCACCGACGAGGGTTCGGACAAGCCGCACCGCAACCTCACCGCGTTCCTCGTCGAGAAGCCGGTCGGGTTCGGCGAAGTCGTTGCGGGCCTGCATATTCCGGGCAAGATCGAAAAGTTGGGCTACAAGGGTATCGAGACGACCGAGATGATCTTCGACGGCTACCGGGCCGAAGCCGACGACGTCCTCGGCGGCACCACGGGGCAGGGCTTCTTCCAGATGATGGACGGCATAGAGGTCGGCCGCGTCAACGTGTCGGCGCGGGCGTGCGGTGTGGGGATTCGCGCCTTCGAGCTCGCGGTGCGCTACGCCCAACAACGCGAGACCTTCGGCAAGCCGATCGCCGAGCACCAGGGCATCGCGTTCCAATTGGCCGAGATGGCGACCAAGGTCGAAGCGGCCCACCTGATGATGGTCAACGCCGCGCGCCTGAAGGATTCGGGTGAGCGCAACGACGTCGCCGCGGGGATGGCCAAGTATTTGTGCAGCGAATATTGCGCCGAGGTCACCCAGCAGAGTTTCCGGATCCACGGCGGCTACGGATATTCCAAGGAATACGAGATCGAGCGGCTGATGCGCGACGCGCCGTTCCTGCTGATCGGCGAGGGCACCAGCGAGATCCAGAAGAACATCATCAGCAAGCGACTGCTCGCCGAGTATCAGGTATAGACGGATGAGCGTTCCGGATTTCGCTGCGCGGCCTCAACTTTCGGAGGACGTCGCGCGGATCATCCGCGGGCGGATCTTCGACGGCACGTACGCCGCCGGGTCGTACGTCCGGCTGGACCAATTGGCCGCGGAGTTGGGTATCAGCGTCACACCGGTGCGCGAGGCGCTGTTCGCGCTGTGCGCCGAAGGACTGATCAACCAGCAGCCCCGTCGGGGCTTCGCGGTGTTGCCGGTCACCGGACGCGACGTCACCGACGTGGCGAACGTGCAGGCGCATGTCGGGGGCGAACTGGCCGCGCGGGCGGCGAGCAACATCACCGACAGCCAACTGCACGAGCTCAAGGAGATCCAGGCGCAGCTGGAAGACGCCTACGCCGGTGATGACCACGAGCGCACCGTCCGGCTGAACCACGAGTTTCACCGCGCCATCAATGTCGCGGCGGACTCGCCCAAGCTCGCCCAGCTGATGTCGCAGATCACCCGCTACGCCCCCGAGTCGGTGTTTCCCGCCATCGAGGGCTGGCCGGAGCAATCGATGCAGGACCATCGGCGGATCCTTTCCGCGCTGAAGAAACGCGACGACAAGCTCGCCCGCGTGGCGATGTCGGAACACCTTGCGGCCGGCGCGGTTCCGTTGATCGACCATCTGGTGGCCCGCGGGGTGGTCGCCGACGAGAATGGCCTGACCTAGTCGCCGCCATCTCTTGTCGCGCAGCGAGGTTGGGCATACGCTGCCAGCAGGGTGGGCCACGGACGGAGAAACGAAGATGCCCGCAACGCTTCGCGCATCGGCCCTACTCGTCGCGACCGTGACGGCGATTGCCGTCGCGCCGAGGGTCGTCGCCGACCCGGTGGACCCGATCCCCGGCAATGGTGTCTTCGTCGTCGGCCCCGATATTGCACCGGGTCTGTACCGAACGGCCGGTTCGGCGTCGACCTTCGGGGTGTGGATCAACAATGTGCCGACTCAGGACTCGATGTGCGCGTGGTTCACCTACAGCACGCCCGACGCGAACAAGGACCATGTGGTGCAGACGAACATGTCCGTCGGTCCGATGTTTGCGAACATCAACACCACGATCAAGGCGTTCGAGTCGCAGAACTGCCAACCGTGGACGCGGGTGCCCTAGGACCGGTCCGCTTCGGCCAACATCTTGCGCAGCCGGCGGACGTCGACCTTGCCGGTACCGCCGCGCGGCAGGTCGTCGTCGGAGTCCAGCAGTAACCACACCGTTGGAACCTTGAAGGCGCTCAACACCGTTCGTGCGCAGGCGCGCAGCTGCTCGGCGGTCAGTGCGCCCACGACCGCCGCGCCGACCCGTTCACCCGAGCCGCCCGGCACGTTGGTGACGACGGCGTTGTCGACGCCGTCGATCCTGCGCAGCGCCCGTTCGACCTCGCTGGGGTAGACGGTCGCGCCGCTGACTTTGAACATGTCGTCGGATCGCCCGTGATAGAAGAGGAATCCGTCTTCGTCGAGGTGCCCGAGGTCGCCGGTGGGGTAGAAGCCGTCGGCGGTGAACAGGTCCTCCCGGGTGCGCCCGCAGATGCCGCGCAGCGTGTGCGGTCCGCGGATGTGAATCATTCCGGTGACGCCGGCCGCCACCGGCGCGCCGCTGTCGGTGGCGACGATGCGAACCTCGATGCCCTCGAACGGCTTTCCGCAGCTACCCCAAGCGGACGCGGGCATGTCCGTGTCGGCGGGGTAGCCGCAGTACGGCCCGAAGGCCTCGGTCATGCCGAACAGCGTCGCGCGCGCCCCGGGCTGGGCGCGTTGCCCGGGCGGCAGCAGGGCCTGCAGGCTTCCCGCTTGTAAGGCCGAGAGGTCGGCACCGGCCTTTGCGGCGTGCCGTGCCAACGTTTCGGCCTGGTCCGGCCAGCCCCGAAACAGCGTGACCCGTTCGTCTTCCAACAATCGCAGGGTGGTTTCCGGCCGCGGTATCTCCTCGGTCACCAGGGTGGCGCCGGCCAGCAGCGCGGACAGTATTCCGCTGCCGAAACCGCCCACCCAGAAGAAGGGCATCGGCAGATACAGGCGGGTCTCGGCGGTGATGCAGCGCGCCGCAAGGCCGGCCTGCACGGCGCCCAGCGCGTTGCCGTGCGAGTGGATGACTCCCTTGGGCGCCCCGCTGCTGCCGGAGGTGAACATGATGACCAGCGGGTCGGCCGGGGTGACCGTTGCCGTCATGGCGTCGACGATGTTGCGGGCACCCGCACTCGCGGACGCGCCATCGACTTGGTCGGCCGACCAAACCTGGTGCAACGCCGGCAATTCGGATCGCCCCGCCGCCGGAAGGTCATCGAGGTAGCGGTGGCCGCGGAACTCCTCGACGCTGATCAAGAATTGCACGGAGGCCGCCCGCAGCTGGGCGGCGAGCTCTCCGGCCGTCAGCAGGGTGCTCAGCGGGACCAGGACCGCGCCGACGCGGGTAAGCGCGACGGCGACCCGTACCCACCGGGTGCTATTGGGCATGATGAGCCCCACCCGGGTGCCCTTGGCCACGCCGGCCTCGACGAACGTCGCGGCCAAATCGCGGGTGGCCAGGTCGAGTTCGCGGTAGGTCAGCCGGGAGGTGGGGTCGATGACCATCGGCTTGTCGCCATCGCGGTCGGCCCGAAGCCGCACCAGCCGGTCAATGGTGCTAGACACCGAACAGCTCCCTGAGACGTCGCATGTCGACCTTGCCGCTGGACAGCACCGGAACGTCGTCGCCGCGGAGGGCGACGAACCGCTTGGGAATCTTGTAGGCGGACAGTTCCGTTTCGAGCAGCGAAACCAGGGCGGCTTCGTCGAACCCCGCTGCACCGTCGGCCCGGACGACCACCGCGGCGACGACCTGCCCGCGCCGGGCGTCGGGCAGGCCGAACACGTAAGCCGGCGCTCCGCCGGTGACCCTGCCAATGGCCTTCTCCACTTCGGCCGCCGAGACATTGGCGCCCGCCGTTTTGATCATCGCGCCGAGCCGGCCGGCAAAATAGACGAATCCGTCCGCGTCGACGCGCACCAGGTCGCCGGTGTGGAACCAGCCGTCGGCATCGAAACATTCTTCGCGGCTGCGCTTGTAGTAGCCCTGCATCAGGTGCGGCCCGCGCAGGCACAGCTCGCCGACTTCGCCCGCGACGACATCGGCCGTGGTGTCGGGATCGACGACCTTGATCTCAAAGCCGGGTGCCGGCCTGCCGAATGAGCCGCGCCGGTGCTCGGGCTGGTCGGATTCGTCATCGCCGATCAGCACGACGCTGCCGGCCTCGGTCATGCCCAGCATGTTGTGCCGCAACTGCGGGTCGGCCGGGCGGGCGTCGGGAGCCATGATCGGGTACAGATTGCCGCGCCGCATCGACGACAGGTCGCGGTGCGGGAAGCTCGGGTGTTCCGCGAGGTGGGTGATCCCGGCCGCGAATCCATTGGTCATGGTGGGCTTTTCGGCTTCCAGCAGGTCGAGCGTCTCCCCGGCATCGGTGGCGTTAGAACACACCAAGGTGGACCCGGCCACCAGCGTGGCAAGGAGGCCGAAGGCGAGTCCACCGATCCAGAAGAACGGCGAATTGCAGAACAGTTTGTCGTCGACCGTCAAACCACGGATCAGGTTGAGATTCCGTTGGTGCGCCAGCAGGGCGCCGTGGGTGTGCACGACCCCCTTCGGGGCGCTGGTGGAGCCCGAGGTGTACACGATCGTCAGCGCGTCGCACTGCGCGACGTCGTCCTCTAGCGCCGTCAGCAGCGCGGGGTCGACGGAATCGGCTAACCCGCACACCTTCTGGTGGGTGACCGCGACGCGACGCAGCTGCGGTGCTGCGGCACAGAACAATCGGGAATCGAGATCGGCGCCCGACAGAAGCTCGGAGAGTCGTTGCACGTAGTCATGCGAGCGAAAGCGCGCCGCGGTCAACAAGATTTCCACATCGCTGTCGACGAGCTGCTCGCGCAGCTCGCGTGCGGTGACGAAGGTGGAGAACGGGATCACCACCGCACCGATGCGCGCCGCTGCCAGCATCCCGACGACGAACTCGGCTCCGTTCGGATAGAGCAGCCCCACATGGGTGCCCTTGCCGGCGCCCAGCGCGATCAGGCCGCGGGCCAGCTCCGCCGACCGGCGCTCGGCCTCGGCGTAGCTGATGCGGTCACCGTCACACACCAGCAGGGGGTGATCGCCGCGCCGGCCGACCTGATGCCGCAGCACCTGGGCGACCGTCGAAGGCTCAACGGGCATGGTCGCGCTGCGCTGCGGCCTCGCCGAAGACGTCCCGGATGGCGCCGAGATCGGCCTTGCCCGACGGTGTTCGGGGGATGCTGTCGACGAACGCGATTTCGGTAGGAATCTCGTAGCGCGCCAAACGCTCTCGCAGATACTCGACCAGGGCTTCGGCGTGGGCCGATGCCCCCTCGCGCAGCTCTACCACGGCGACCGGCGTCTCGCCCAGCCGCTCGTCGGGGCGGGCGATCACGGCCGCGCCGGCCACCGCGGGGTGGCTCTCCAGCGCGGCGCGGACGTCGTCGGGCATCACCTTGAAACCACCGCGGATGATCGCCTGGTCGGCACGGCCGACGATCCACAAGAACCCGTCGGCGTCGATGCGCGCCAGATCGGTGGTCCGCATCCACGGTGCGGTCGGCCCCAGCTGGCCCGGTTTGACCTCCAGCAGGCCGACCTCATCGGGGCCCAGCGGTGTTCCGTCCTCGGTGACCACCCGCAGCCGGGCACCCGGGTTGGCCCGGCCGACGCTGCCCCGTTTGGTCTTCCAGTACCGCTGATGGTCGGGCAGGGTCCAGCCCGCCACCCCGCCACCGAATTCGGTTGCCGCATAAGAGGTCAACACCGGAACGCCATACTTCTCGGTGAAGGCATCGGCGTCCTCGGCCGACAACGGGGCCGTGCCGCAGGTAACGGCCCGCAGACTCGCCAGGTCGGCACGCGGGATATCGGAGTGCAAGACCGTGCGCAGCGCCGCCGGCACCAGGGACGCCGCGCGGGGCCGGTGCTTGCGCACCGCCTCGGCCCAGGCGTTCAGCTCGAATCGTTCCAGCAGCACGAACGGCCGCGCCTCGGCGATGCATTGCAGCACCCGGAACACCCCGCCGATGTGCACCAGCGGCGAGTTCACGATCGCGACGCCGCGGCGCAGCTCCGCGGGCGAGACCGCATGTTCGGGATCCGGACCGATCACGCTGCGCGCCAGCATGTCGTAGCCCAGGTCGATTCGCTTGGGCGGCCCGGTAGTGCCGCTGGTCAGCATGCGCACGGCGGTGTCGGACCGCCGGCCGGGGCGGTCGACGCGCGGCGCGGTGACGTCGGCGTCGTCCAACCCGCCCGAAATCGCGACCGTCGGCGTGCCCGCGGGCACCAGGGCCCTCAGATCGTTTGCCTCGCCGACGATCACGGGAAGCCGCAGGCCCGCGATGTCGGCCCTGGTGCGTTCGTCACCTCGGGCGGGGTTGATGACCACGACCGTTCCGCCGCCCAGCAGCACGCCCAGAAAGGCGGCCACATGCCCCGGGCGGTTGCGCAACAGCATCCCGACTTCGGCCCCGCCGATAATCGCGGCGATACGCCGCGCCAGCGCCCCGACTCGTGCCCAGGAGATCCATTGGCCGCCATACTCGATGGCGCGCGAGTCCGGTTGCAGGTCGAGCACGTCGGCGATGCGTTGGGCCAGCGGGTGAGGCGACATCAGCGAATCTTCGGGGTGCGGGCCGCGCTCGGCGCCCCGGAATCGTTTCCAGCGGCCAGCTCCGCGGTGCCCAACGGGTTTCCCAGCCGGGTATAGATCAGGTTCTGCTCCATCGCCGCGCGGTACGGCTTGTCCAGCGATTCCCAGATCGCCTTCACCGTGCCGGCTGTCGCGGTCGGCGGCTTGGCGGCGATGGTCGCCGCGATCTGGTGGGCGCGGTCCCAAAGCTGGTCGGCGGCGACGACCTCGGAGACCAGCCCGATCCGCAGCGCGGTCTCGGCGCCGACCCGTTCGTCGTTGCCCATCAATGCTATTCGCAACGTTTCACCCAGGCCGATGCGGCGCATCAGGCCGATCGGCTCCAAAGCGCACACCAGGCCCGCCGACACGTGAGAGTCGAAGAAGGTGGCGTTCTCGGAGCAGATCACCACGTCGGATTCGTTGACGAAGTAGAACGCGCCCGCGGTGCACATGCCCTGGACCGCACATACCACGGGCTTCCACATCTTCTGCCACTTGGGACTCAGCGCTTCGCCGGGATCCTCGTGGTTCCAGATGTTTTCGGGCTGACCGTATGGCGTCTTGATGTCCAGCCCGGCGCTGAACGCCCGGTCGCCGGCGGCGCGCAACACGACCGCATGCACCGAATCGTCGAGTTTGACGGTGCGCCACGCGCGGGCCATCTCCTCGCACATGGTGCGGTTGAACGCGTTGAGCTGTTCGGGGCGATTCAGCGTGATGGTGGCGACGTGGTCGCGCGTGTCGACCTCGAACAGAATGGTTTCGAACGTCATCGGCACTGCCAATTCGGCTTGCGCTTCTCGATGAAGGCCCGGGGTCCTTCGGCCGCGTCCTCGGTGCGCAGCACCCGCTCGCGGAAGGTCTCGGCGAGTATCTCCGCCTCGTGCAGGGGCACGTTGAGTCCCTTGAGAATCGCGAGCCGGGTGCCCCGGACGGCCAGCGGCGCATTGGAATTGACGATGTCGGCGATCTCGTGGGCGCGCTCCAGCAGGCGGTCATGTTCCACGATCTCGCTGATCAACCCGAGCTCGTAGGCGCGTTGCGCGCTCATCCGCTCGTGCTTGCCCATCAGGGCCATTCGCAGCGCGATCGAGCGAGGCAACACCCGAGACACCCGCACCAATTCCCGGCCGGCCACCAACCCGATGCTGACGTGCGGATCGAAGAAGGTGGCCTGCTCGGACGCGATGACGATGTCGGTCGTGGTGACCCAGTCCATGCCGGCGCCACAGCAGATCCCGTTCACGGCGGTGAGCACCGGCTTGGCCATGGTGCGAAACGGCGGGGTGCCCTCCTGCGGCGCTTCCCACTGGTCGTATGTCGACAGGTAGGGCCGCTCGTAGATCACCTTGCCGTCTTCGGGAATCTCCTTGACGTCAGCACCGGTGCAGAACGCGCGGCCGGTGCCGGTGACGATGGTCAACCAGACAGCGTCGTCGTTTTCGGCCTCGTCGTAGGCGGCCCGCAGCTCGGTGATCATGTGCGGGCTGAGCGCATTGAGGGCGTCCGGGCGGTTCAGGGTGATCGTCGCGGTGTGCCCATCGACTTCGTATTTGATGGTGTCGAACGAATCAGTGGGCATGGGTCATCCCTTCGTGTTGTTTTGCACGTCGAGCGTGGGGCATATGGACGAATTCGAGGCAGTTCCCGTGCGTACGGCCCACACTCGACGCCCCCGAACTAGCGTCCACGAAAATCCGGATCCCGTCGCTGCCGGAAGGCCTCCAGGCCCTCCTTGAAATCGCTTGTTCGGCAAGATAATTCCAGGTTGAACAACTCCTGGGTCAGCGACTGGCTCAGCGTTGCCTGCTGGCCGAAATTGATAGCCTGTTTGGCCAGTCCGAGCGCGGCCGTCGGCCCGGCGGCCAGTCGGCCCACCAACTCTTCGGCGGCGCGATCGAGCTCGGGGCCGCTGACGGCTTGGTGAATCAATCCCCAGTCGGCCGCATCCGGCGCGCCCACCTTCTCGCCCAGCAGCAGCATTCGCCGGGCCCGCGCCAGGCCGATCAGCCGCGGCAGCAGCCAGGTGGAGCCCGAATCCGGGCTGAACCCCCGGTCGATGAAGGGCTCCCAGAACACGGCATCGTCGGCGGCCACGGTGAAGTCGGCGGCCAGCGCGAGGTTGCAGCCGAATCCCACCGCCCAGCCCCGCACGCTGCACACCACCGGCAGCTGGATGGACGCGACGAGCTCGATCACGCGGTGAGCGGCGTGGGGAATCCGCCGCACCAGATCACCGGTGCGGGGACGCGGGGCGCCGGGGTCGTTGGCGGCGACCCAGTCGGCGCCGGCGCAGAAGTCACCGCCGGCTCCCCGGATGTGCACGGCCCGCAGCGAATCGTCGGAAGCGGCATCGGTCAGGGCTTCGACCAAAGCCCCGATCATCAACTGCGTCAACGAGTTACGCCGCGATGGGCGATCGAGCGTCACCAGTAACGCCGCACCCTCGCGGTGCACTGTCACCGAACCCTCGGCACCGGCCGTGTCGGCCCCCTGACTCACCGTCGAATCCGGCCTTTCTCCGCCGATACGGTTACCCATACAGTAGGCAATACGATTGATACGCTGTATAAGTTAGCAAGGATACGCTGCCTGCGAAACAACCCGGGGTGAAAGAGGCAACCATGGCCGCGCCGGCGACGATGCGGCGGGGCACGCCCCCACAAGTGGGAGGTACCCCCGCCCGCTTGCGGGGGACGCCGCGATGAGGAGGAGTGGCGCGATGACCGCGCCGGCGACGATGCAGAGCACAGCGATGAGGAGGAGTGGCGCGATGAC